>NZ_WBYY01000006.1:0-43206 GCF_048985645.1 Exiguobacterium sp. A1_3_1
ATATTCGACATAACGACCACCACCGACTAAATGTTCCGAACGTAATAGTGGCTCGTAACGTAATGTTTCTTCTTTACTGAGCATCGTCCGGCGTTCATTGCGTTTGACGCCTGCGAGCTGGTCATAGACGCGTAAGCCGATCGATGTCGAGAAGCTGCCGAACGTTCCGCCTTCGACGAGTGGAAGCATCATCCACTCCGGCGTCGTCACGTGTGGGGCGTTCTCATACACGATGGCACGTTCTTTTCCGACTTCGGCAACAAGTTTGATTTCGAACTGCTTCAGATAACGCAATCCACCATGGACAAGTTTCGTCGATCGGCTCGATGTCCCTTCGGCGAAGTCCTGCATCTCGATCAATCCTGTCCGCATGCCTCGACTTTGTGCGTCAAGTAAAATACCGGCTCCCGTGATACCGCCCCCGATGACGAGCACGTCTAAAAGTTCTTGTCCCATCTCTTCTAACCAAGCTGTCCGTTCCGTACTTGAAAACATCTTGTCTTCCCCCTGTTCGTCTGAATGGATAGTTAGTCTACTTCTATCCATGTACCCGATTTTGCACTCTTTTGAGCACGATCAATGATTTTCATGACGAGTTCAGCCTGTTTCGGAGAAACAGGTGGTGTTGTTCGCTGTCGAATGGCTGGGGCGAGATCTGTATAATAATCCCCAAATTGCCCGGAGACAAAAGGAAAGTCTTCAAGGGGACCGTTTGCTTCAGCCAATTGATACGTCGCTCGTTTCGTATCGACTTCATCGACGAAATAGCTAGCCTTTGTCCCGTGTACCATTAGCGAAGGACCAACAGCCGGAACGATGGAACCGATGTGCAAAATAGCGCGTCGCGTGCCGAATGCTAAAATCAAATGTGTATAGTCATCAACGATCCCACCTTGCCGTTGGATCGTTTGATCACAAAAGACGCGATCTGGTACTGCATTGAAGGCGACGAGTACTTGATCGATCAAGTGTGATCCAAGATCGTACAAGAGACCAGCACCGGGTACGTCCTGTTCGCGCCAACGATCCTCAACGTCTGGACGATAGCGATCATAATGCGCTTCGAACGTTTGGAGCGTGCCGATACGTCCGGATTCGAGTAAGGTCATCAGCGTTCGAAAGTCCTTCGTATACCGACGATTATGATAAACTGTCAGTAACCGATCGTGTACACGTGCTAGTTCCGTCAACGTTTCGGCTTCTTCAAGCGTGACAGTGAACGGTTTCTCGACGAGTACATCACAGCCCGATAGCAAAGCGAGGCGCGCAAGTGGATAATGTAGCTCATTTGCTGTCGCGATGACGACTAAATCGATTTGTTCTTTAGCGAGCAGGGCTTCAAGTGTCGAATAAACAGGTAGCGTCGCGTCATAAGCAGCGACTGCTTCCGGACGACTCGACTGAACAGCGACTAACTGATAATCAGGTGCGTGTAAATAAGGAGCATGTAAATGTTCACCGGCAATACCAAAACCAACTAAAGCGGTACGAATCATGGAAAACACATCCTTTTCAAGTTCATACCCTCAATCTACCATAAGGAGGAATACAAGATGATTACGGAACAACACATCATCGAAAAGATGCGTCAAGCGATGCAACGCATTGAGCAAACGACAGGAGCCGCGCAGAAAGAGCAGATTGCAGCAATGAAAACGTACTGTGAACTATTACTTGAATCTGAGGCGACATCAAGTTCAACGATATCGCTACCTACGTCAACACCAACAGTCGATCCGATGTTAGCGCGTTTCATGGGTGTTTCGCAGGAGAAAGAAGAAAAAGGCACTTCATTGCTCGATTTTTGAATGAAATGACGCGATTCAGGGAATAACCATCACAGTTGAAATGAGAAGGGGAGATACGTCATGAAAACAGTAATCGTCATCGGAGCAGGGCCAGGAAACGGATATGAAATCAGTAAACGATTCGGAAAAGAAGGCTTTCAAGTCGTTTGTGCGGCGCGGACGCAAGAAACACTCGCAGCCGTCATCACGGAACTAAAAGAAGCGGGTGTGGAAGCGGTTGGAGTGGAATGTGATGCTTCTCGAAAAGCCGATATCGCATCACTCATCGAATGGACAGAGGAGCAATACGGACAAGTCGATGTCTTAGTCTACAATGCTTCGATTTTACATCAAGCGTCTGTCCTCGAAGTTTCGGCAGAACAGATTACGAAAGAGTTCGAAATCGACGTACTCGGTGCACTGCATGCCGCACAACTCGTTGCTCCGTCGATGCAGGAACGGAAAGACGGCGTTATCCTGATTACTGGAGGCGGCGCTGCGATGCAAGCGATCAAATCGTTACCAGGGCTTTCAATCGGGAAGGCAGGCGTTCGCCAAGTGACGCATATGTTACATGATACGTTGAAGGAAGACGGTGTCTACGTCGGAACTGTCACGATTGCCGGGGAAGTGAAGCGTGGAACGGCACTTGATCCGAAAAATGTAGCGGAAGCGTTCTATCAACTTTATACTAACCGAAATGAAGTTGAAACGGTTCTTTCAGCAGACTAACGAATAAACAAGATAGCGTATGCGGGTTCGGGCTTTGACCGAATCCGCATTTTCATGGAAAGGAGCGAAACAGAAGTGAGACGATATGCAATGATGAGTCTACTTTTTTTATTCGTTCTCATCGGTTGTGCACCAGAAGAAACCGATTTGCTTGGCATCAAGCAACCGGACGACGAAAAAATCACGAAGGCGACGGTCGAACGCGTCATCGATGGGGATACGTTAAAAGTGAAGTTGGCGGATGGGAAAACGGAGGACGTTCGTCTACTCCTTGTCGATACACCAGAAACCGTCAAACCGGATACACCGGTTCAACCGTATGGAACGGAAGCTTCAGCGTTTACGAAAGAGACCTTACCGAGCGGGACAGCAATTCGGTTGGAGCGTGATCATTCCCGGACCGATCGATACGGAAGATTACTCGCATACGTCTGGTACGGCGATAAGATGTTGAATCAGGAGTTACTTCGAAAAGGACTCGCACGTGTAGCGTTCGTCTATGAGCCGGACACACGTTATGTCGATATGTTCGAACAGATCGAACAGGAAGCCAAGCAGGCGAAGAAAAAGATTTGGGAGCACGATGGCTACGTCACGAATCGTGGCTTCGACGCTCAAGCGATTACAGAAACGAAATCCTGCGAAATCAAAGGCAACATCAATCGGTCGGGTAAAAAAATCTACCATGTACCGGGAGGTCAGTCCTACGATGAAGTGAAGCCAGAGCAACGGTTCTGTACGGAAAAAGAAGCAGAAGAAGCTGGATTCGTCCGCGCTGCACGCTAATGAATGCAAACAAAAAGCCATCGAAATCGATGGCTTTTTGTTTATTCTACAGGTGGTGAGGGAGATTGATACTGCTGTACTTTATCATCTTCATCAAAGGAAATCGTGACATCGGTGACCCCTTTAAGAATTCGAATTTGTAGCTCCAGTCGATCCTTGATGTCGTCCGCTTGGGCAATCGTTAATTTAGGATCCACTTCAATCTCTGTCTCGACATGGAAGTGATCGCCTTCCTTGATGACTTCAAGCTTTTCAATATCACGAACCGCTTCATCACGTAATAGGATTTCACCGATTTTAGCAGTCAATACTTCATCAATCTCACCGAGTGCACCGGCAGCATTTTGAATAAAGACATTATAAACGACGTAGAACATCATCAGACCAATCAAAATCGATGCAATGCCCTCTGCTTGATAAAACGATGTGTAATGCGAAATCAGAACGGCGATGATCGCGATGATACCACCGAGAGTCGCAACAAGGTCTTCCATGAAGACAAGGCGTGTCGCTGGTTTTGCCTGCCCAAGATGGGTGAAGCTTTGTCCGACAAGCGTCAATCCTCGGGATTTGAGCCCGGTTTCATGAGCAATCTCGATCATTGCTTTATAAAAGACGCCGACTTCGAGGACGACACCAATTCCAAGTGCCGTCAAAATAATCCAAAGCCCAGTCGTCTCTTCGCCAGGACCGTGTGCGATATGCAAGATGCCTTCACGAATCGTCTCATACGCAAGGAGGGCGACGACGATGATTGCAGCAAGTAACACGAGGTTAACAAGCCGACCGAATCCGTTCGGGAATCGTTTCGTTGGTGCTTTTTTACTGAGAGCAGAACCGATATAGACGAAAAACTGATTCGCCGCGTCACCGATCGTATGCATCATTTCAGCGAACATTGCAACGTTCCCAGTCAAGATATAAGCGACGAACTTGATGATAGCAATGATCGTGTTGACGACAGCAGCAGCAAGTGCTGACTTATTGCCGCGACGTATCAATGAGAAAAAAGTGGCCATAAGCGGTTCTCTCCTTGTCTATTCAAAATAGGTTAACCGCGTCCTGCTTGGAACGATGGATAAAGTGTCATTCCGCCGTCCGCAAAGAGTGTGATACCAGTGACATAACTCGCTTCGTCCGACGCAAGCCATGCGGCAACGGCTGAAATTTCCTCAGGTTTTCCGATATTGCCCATTGGAATCATACTCTCGACTTCTTTTCGTTGTTCCGGATCTTCGAATTTTTCAGCGTTGATCGGTGTATTAATCGCACCAGGTCCAATCGCATTGACCCGAATTCCTTTTGGTGCATATTCCATCGCAAGGGTTTGTGTCATTAATTTAACGCCACCTTTACTTGCAGCGTAGTGGACGAACGTTGGCCATGGAATGATTTCATGAACACTCGACATGTTGATGATGCTACCTTTGACATCATGTTCGACGAAGTACTTCAGTGCTTCACGCGCACCAAGGAATGCCCCTGTTAAGTTGACGTCGATGACTTTTTGCCAGTCTTCGAGTGACATTTCATGAGATGCTGACGGCATCTCGATTCCTGCGTTATTGACGAAAACATCCAACTGACCAAAGTGAGCGACAGTCTCTTTGACGAGATTGATCATATCGTCTTCTTTCGAGACATCTCCTTGAATCGTGATGGCTTCGCCACCCTGTTCTTGAATCGATTCAGCGATTTTCTTTGCTTCTTCCGGATGACTGCGATAGTTGATGACGACACGCATGCCTTCCTCTGCATAACGGCGGACGATGGCTTCACCGATTCCCATTGATCCACCTGTCACGATGGCTACTTTTCCCTTTAAACTTTCATACATGATGCTTCACTCCTTCATTATTGTTTCGTAAATCCAATCATGATCCCACCAGCAACGACTAAAATACAACCGATGATGACGAAGGTCATTTCTTTCTTTGTCTTCGTTTCTTTTAGTAAGAGGACACCGCCAATCGTTGAGATGACGACTCCTGTTTGAGATAAGGAGAAGCTCGTTGCGACTCCGACTTTTGCTGTGGCAAACAGTAAAGCGACGTTCCCGACAGCCCACATGAGTCCACCGACTGTATTGCCGGCTGTTTTCTTCGTGAAGAGATCTCCTTCTCGTAAAGAAAGGAGAATCGCACTCACGACCATCCCGACAGCTTGTGGTAAGACTGCTTCCCATCCATTGATATCGAACCAACGGGCAATGACGACGTAGCCGACATACCCGACAGTCGAGATGAGGAGGAGCGTCAGTCCTTTTCCGATATTCTCATCTTCTTTACTCTTATCTTCCTTGTAAGACGTGAAAGCTGCTCCGGCAATGATCAATACAAGGGCACTGATTCCGAGAATCAACGCAGTTGTCGTTGACCACTCTCCAAAAGCGAGAACTCCAAACAACGATGTTCCGACGAGTTGCATCCCTGTTGAGATGGGCATCGTCTTTGAGACACCCATTTGACGGAATGCGGCAAACTGATTTTTTTGCCCGAGCGCCCAGAAGGCACCAGAAAAGAATCCGGCGACCCAAGCAGTCGTCGACATCTCTGGGCTGACAAAAAAGAAGGTGACGATCGCGAAAAGCAACGCACCCAGAGTCGTACCGATAATTTGTTGCGCCGTTGAACCTCCGATTTTTGAGACGACGAGCGGCAACGATCCCCACATTAATGCAGGAACGATGGCAATTAAAATATCAATCAAATGTTTCACCTCTCCTTACTGTTATCTCTCTACTTGAAGCTGTACCCCGCGAGACGCGAGGAAAAACCTCGAAGCGTGAAGAAGAATTATTCTGAAATAAAAAAACGCCCATCGAAATGGACGTTTACTGATATTTCGTTTATCGGAACGGTTCGTCAGCAATCCGGACGATTTGTCGTCCGATCCGTCGACCATTCCATAATGCGATGATGGCGATCGTCAAGGAAATGCCCATGACGTCGTACTGCGTAAAATAATAGCCGAGATAACTAAAGGGAAGACTGATGATCCCGACGAGTGAACTCGTCCACTGCCGGATTTTGAGTGATTCGATGTTCGCGACACGAGAGAACTTTTGTTGCTCCATGATCCGCCAACGCGTCGGTTCGCTGAGAGCGTCGTTGACAAGACGCGGGAAGGCGAGCAATCGCGCACCGTACGATCCAGCGATTTGCAGATAACGATTTTGGTTTTTTCCTTCATCATCGAGCCAACGCCGAACCATTGGTTTGGCTAACTCGAGTAGGTTGATTTGCGGTGAAAGAATCTGAAGAATCCCAAGAATCGTCGAGGCAGCACGACCGAAGAACGCAAACTCGGCAGGGAGCTGGATCGGTTCGTTTCGGACGAGCAATTCGATATCGGATAAGACCTTCTCAATCAGTTTCGTATCGACGTTTTCCATATCACTCTCGAGATAGAACGTGACCGCTTTTTCAATTGCTTGTCGGATATTTTGCTTATTCGCATTCGGCAACAGGAATCGTAAATCTTCGAGACCATCGACGATCGCATCATAATCTAATGTGACGAAGGATTGGAGGATTCGTTGAATCGCTCGCATGTCATCAGGCGTCGTCGCTCCAATCATCCCAAAATCAAGCAAGACGATTTTGCCGTCGGACTGGACGAGGACGTTGCCCGGGTGTGGGTCGGCGTGAAATTTCCCGCCGAACAGTAATTGCTCACCAGCGTTCAAGAAGAGATTACGCGCTAGTTCGTCACGATCAATCTGATGTTCCGCTAAATAATCGAGATCGGTGATACGTGTCCCGTCAATCCATTCCATGACGAGCACCCGATTCGTACAATGTTCTTCATAATAACTCGGAATATAGATGACAGGATTCGTCTCATACATTTTTTTAAAGTAGAGACCGTTTTTTAATTCAGTTCGGTAATTCAATTCATCACCGATGACGAAGACCATTTGGCGATACAGACTTTGTAAATCAGTCGATTTGTTTAATGAAGTCCGGCGTAACATGGCAATGACGATGCGCATGGCACGGAAATCGGTTTTGATGATTTGTTCGATGTTCGGTCGCTGAACTTTGATCGCAACTTTTTTACCATTTGATTTTAAGGTTCCGCTGTACACCTCACCAATCGAGGCAGAAGCGACAGGACGGGAACTGATATCCGAGATGATCTCTTCGATCGGCATACCCCAATCCTCTTCGATGATCTTACGTGACTCTCCAAGTTTACTTGAAGGAACTTTATCGACGAGTTCGGTCAGTTCCATCAAGACGGACGGAGGAAATAGATCGGCTCGAATCGACAAGAACTGACCGAGCTTGATCAGTAACCCTTCTAACCGTAATGCTTTTTTCTTATAGTCACGCGCAATCCGGATCATGATGCGCTCAAACTCTTCGTTGTTCGTACCTGGCCGGTTTTTCCGGGTGAATCGATAGATCGTAAAAATGTAACGTGCGAACATCGTCACGATGACGACGATGCGATAAAGCGCCCAACGTTTCATACGGTCACCTAGCTTCCTGTACAGTTTGTTTCAGTATAGGTTACTTTACCTAAAAACGTCACTCGCAAACGGTCGAAACGGTGACAGAAAATTAATGCTTTACGGAAACTAAAAAGAGAGTATAGTAAGTATTGGAATTTCTTTGTAGAAAGGTGAAATGTGCGCATGTCCTGGGACTTATTGAATATCATCGGCACGGTCGCTTTTGCGATGAGTGGTGCGATTGTTGCGATGGAAGAAAAATATGATTTATTCGGTGTCTGGTTACTTGCTTTGATCACAGCATTCGGCGGTGGTGCCATTCGTAATTTACTGATTGGTGTACCGGTATCCGCTCTCTGGTCGCAAGGTGGTCTCTTTTTAGTCGCGATTCTCGTTGCGTTGTTGATCTTCATGTTACCCCAGTTGTTCTTGCCGCACTGGACACGTTGGGGCGTCCTCGCGGATGCGCTCGGATTGTCTGCGTTTGCGATTCAAGGTGCTTTGATGGCGACAGCAAAAGGACTGCCATTGTCAGCAACGATTTCGGCTGCTGTACTGACTGGTGTTGGTGGTGGAGTGATTCGCGATTTACTCGCTGGTCGAAAACCACTCGTCTTGCATAAAGAGATTTATGCGATGTGGGCCGTCATGGCAGCACTTGTGATTGATCGCTTCCAATTGACGAATCCTCTACATTTGTTCACATTGCTCGGACTCATCACTGTTTTACGTATGCTATCGTATTATTATGAATGGAATTTACCAGCACGACGGTTAGGGGGAGAATAAGCATGAAAGTTTTCATTATGATTGGCGCGATCTCGATGATGTTATCGGTCGCACTAGGTGCATTCGGTGCACACGCCTTAAAAGATATGTTGACGGAACGGATGCTCGCGAACTGGCAGACAGGCGTACTTTACCAGATGGTACACTCGCTCGGTATCCTAGCACTCGGGGGACTCTTACTAAAAGCATCGATCCCGCAATGGTCGTTGGCTGCATGGCTGATGCTTGCCGGAATCGTCTTCTTCTCCGGTAGTCTGTACGTCATGGCATTGACGAATGTAACAAAACTGGGTGCCATCACACCGATTGGTGGCGTCTTGTTCATCGCAGCATGGATCTTTGTCGCAATTGGTGCCTACAAAGGATTATGAGGATTGACCGTTTTTCTTCCGTCATGGAGAAGAACGGTCTTTTTTTGTATGAAAAACGCCTACTCGCGATGGAGTAGGCGTAAGTATCAAAACGAGTTCATCGTTTTGTCGTTTGTGTTTTGTTTAGCTTCGATAATGCTTGCTCATAGCGATCCAGTACACGATCTGCAACCGGTTTCAGCTCTTTTGAAAGCACAGCGAATTGCAATTCACGCGATCGTGTCGATCGGTTCATAGCATTCCCCATGGTAATTCCTCCTTACGTAATCAACCTACTATTTTATAGCCTGTTTTGTAGCCGCAAGGAGTATATTCCCATGAGATATTTCAATCAAACGTCATTCAACACATTAAAGTGCAAAATGAGTATTTAATTGTTCACTTTCGAGACGGTTCCCGATGAAGAACTCACCAAACTCACCGTACTTCGCGCTGACTTCGTCAAAACGCATTTCATAGACGATTTTCTTGAACTGAAGAATGTCGTCTGAGAAGAGCGTGACGCCCCATTCCCAATCGTCAAATCCAGTTGATCCACCGATGATTTGCTGAATTTTCCCAGCATAACTCCGACCAATCATACCATGACGATACATGAGCTCTTTACGTTTCTCCATTGAGAGCGTGTACCAGTTGTCGCCATCGCGACGCGACTTGCTCATCGGGTAGAAGCAGATGTGCTTCGCTTGCGGCAAGATTGGATAGAGACGATCACGCACGTAAGGGTTCTCGTATGGGTTTCCTTCGCCTGAACCACGGTACGTACCGAGTTCGACGACAGAAACGTAAGAATACGTCGGGATCAAGTAATCATAGAGATCGAGTTTTTGCATTTTGACTTCGACGTCTTGGATTTGTTCCATCGTTGGACGAAGAACCATCAAGACGAGATCGGCTTTTTGACCGATGATCGTGTAAAGTGCATGGCTTCCGTCTTTTGTCGCTTCGACACCAGAAAGCTCTGAGAGGAAGGCTTGGAACTCTTCAATCATGCGCGCGCGGTCTGTTGCGTCGACTTGTTTCAAGCGTGACCAATCGATCCGGCGGAAATCATGTAATGTATACCAGCCGTCGAGTGTTTCAGCGGCTTGTTGCGTAGCAGTCGGTTCAGATGTTTGATGTTGCATGGGATGACCTCCTGAGTCTGAAATAAATTATCTTTTTCCATATCCTATCTTATCACATTCTGTTGAAACGCTTCGCCCGAAAAGGTCTTTATCCATGAGATCGTAACACATGAAAAAAGCAGAGAGTGGGTAAAAGGGGAAGTGGAGATTACGTTGCTTGGAAATAGTCTCTGTACCATTCTTGAAAATGACTGTAATAGTCGGTGAATATGGCTTCAGTGCTTTTGTTAGATAACTTTTTTGCAAATTGTTTTAACAACGATTGAGAACTGTGTATAATAAACGATGGAAAAGAAAATGGATCAAATCGACGACGTCGTGTTTACCTAAAAAGGAGAGAAACTAATGCAACTATTCGATATGTTAGAACAAAAGATTAAAGCGCACCAACCGAAAATCGTCTTCCCAGAAGGAATTGACGCGCGTGTTCTTGGCGCAGCTGTCCGTTTGAAGAAAGACGGTCTCGTCACACCGGTCGTCATCGGACCACGTGTACAAATCGAAGAAACAGCAGCAGCAAACGGAATCGATGTCACGGGACTTGATACGATTGATCCTGCTTCTTACGCTGGAATCGATGAGCTCGTCGCATCGTTCGTTGAGCGTCGTAAAGGGAAAGCAACAGAAGAGCAAGCACGTGCTGTCATCTTAAAAGACGTGAACACGTTCGGTACGATGCTCGTTCATACAGGGCAAGCAGAAGGTCTTGTATCGGGGGCCATGCACGCAACAGGCGATACAGTTCGTCCAGCACTTCAAATCATCAAAATGCAAGAAGGCTATAAAAAAACATCAGGCGTCTTCATCATGGTACGTGACGATGAGCAATACGTCTTCGCAGACTGCGCAATCAACATCGCACCAGATGCGAACGATCTAGCAGAGAACGCAATTGCATCTGCGAAAACAGCGAAAACATTCGGTATCGACCCGAAAGTAGCATTGCTCAGCTTCTCGACAAAAGGTTCAGCAAAATCACCAGAGACAGAGCGCGTCGTTGAAGCAACTCGCATTGCTAAAGAACGTGCACCAGAGCTTGCAATCGATGGCGAACTCCAATTCGATGCAGCATTCGTTCCAAGCGTCGCGAAATCAAAAGCACCAGAATCAGATGTCGCAGGTCAAGCGAACGTCTTCATCTTCCCAAGTCTTGAAGCTGGAAACATTGGCTACAAAATCGCACAACGTCTTGGTGGATTTGAAGCAATCGGTCCGATCCTTCAAGGGTTGAACAAACCGGTCAACGATCTTTCACGCGGTTGTAACGAAGAGGATGTTTACAAACTCGCGATCATCACGGCAGCACAAGCGGTCGAAGAACGCCAAGCCTAAATACGGTGTGAAAAAGTCTTTACTTTTTCGCTAAACCCCGTACAATGGTACACATCACGAAAATCACGAAACGTAAACGTATAGCAACGCTCGTATAATAGTGGGAATTGGCCCACGAGTCTCTACCGGATCGCCGTAACGGTCCGACTACGGGTGGTGAGTTACTGCTCTCTTTTTTGGCGTACAGTGGCTGCCCCCGGGTAGCGGCTGTACGTTTTTTCGTTTTTAAAGAGGAGAATGCATGTATGAAACGTCTACACGACATGATTAATCAAGAGGGAATCGTATTATCGGATCAAGTATTGAAAGTGGATGCCTTTTTAAACCATCAGGTCGATCCGACCTTGATGTGGGAAATCGCCTATGAGTTCATGGATCGCTTCCAAGATGCCGGTATCACGCGGATTTTGACGATCGAAGCAGGTGGTATTGCCCCGGCAATGATGACGGCGCTCCGTTTAGGGGTACCAATGGTCTATGCCCGTAAGACGAAATCCGTCACCCTGAATGAAGGAACGATTTCAGCTGAAGTCTTCTCGTTTACGAAACAACAGACGAGTACGATTACGGTTGCAGAAAAATACCTACAACCGGGTGAACGAGTTCTGATCATCGACGATTTCCTCGCGAACGGAGAAGCGGCATTTGGTCTCGCTCGCCTCGTTGAGCAGGCAGGTGCGGAAGTTGCTGGTTTTGGAATCGTCATTGAAAAGTCGTTCCAACCGGGACGTCAAAAGTTAATCGAAGCCGGGTTCCGCGTCGAGTCACTCGCTCGTGTGGAGTCATTGAAGGATGGAAAAGCGACGTTCGTTGACTCGGTGACCGTATGAGACTATCGAACTTCAAAGCCGCTAGTCTCGGACTTCAGCATGTGCTTGCGATGTACACAGGAGCAGCTGTCGTTCCGCTGATCGTCGGGAGTGCGATCGGATTGTCGGGAGAAGAACTTGCTTATTTAGTGGCGATTGATCTCTTCATGTGTGGCGTAGCGACCTTACTACAAGTGCTCGTCACGAAATATACAGGCGTCGGTCTTCCTGTCGTCCTCGGTTGTACCTTCACCGCAGTCGGTCCGATGATCGCGATCGGTAGTCTTCAAGGGATTACGGCGATTTATGGTGCTTTAATTGCGAGTGGGTTGATCATTCTCGTCATCTCAGGCTGGTTTAGTAAGATTGCAGTCCTGTTCCCGCCAGTCGTCCTTGGTTCTGTCGTGACGATCATTGGGATTTCCTTGATTCCGGCTGCAATCAACGATATCGGGGGCGGACAAGGGGTGAAGGACTTTGGTGACGCACGTTATCTTGGACTCGCCGGACTAACGATCGTCTTGATTTTAATCTTGAATCGCTACGGCACGGTCTTTTCAAAAGCAGCAGCCGTCTTGATTGCTGTGATGATCAGTACACTGGTTGCGTTTGGCATGGGGATGATCGACTTCAGTCCGGTGGCGGAAGCGTCATGGTTCCAAATGGTGACGCCGTTCTACTTCGGTGTTCCGACATTCAATGCGACGGCGATCTTGACGATGACGCTGGTTGGTCTCGTCTCGATGGTCGAATCGACAGGTGTGTTCTTGACACTTGGTGAGATCACGGATCGCCGTTTGACGGATAAAGACCTAGCACGTGGCTACCGGGCAGAGGGTGTCGCGACGATCGTTGGCGGTATCTTTAATAGTTTCCCGTATACGACCTATAGCCAAAACGTCGGTCTAGTTCAGTTGACTGGCGTGAAGACACGTAAAGTCATTCTGTTTGCGGGCGGATTTTTAATCTTGCTCGGCTTCTTACCAAAAGTGGCGACGTTCACGACGTTGATTCCAAAACCTGTCCTAGGTGGGGCGATGTTGATCATGTTCGGAACGGTCGCAGCGAGCGGGATTCGTATTCTGTCGCGGGTCGATTTCTCGAAGAATGAACACGTCATCACGGTGGCACTTGCCCTCGGAATTGGTCTAGGAATCAGTATGAATCCTGAGATCGTAGCCGGTCTCCCGTCACAAATCCGTGTCTTGACGGATAGCCCGATCGTCGCAGGGTCACTAACGGCATTATTGCTAAATGGAATCTTCCGATTGACGAGTAAGTCGGAGTCACCGGATGTACCACTTGCTAAAGTTGAATAACAATTGTAACTTTCCGAAAGGAGCCATCCTGTATACTACATAGTAGCAGGAGGTTCCTTTTTTTATACTGCTAACGTAATCAGAATATTCCGAGTATGTGGATTTGGTAAGAAATATACATTGAAAACGTTTACAAAATCGACACATCTTCTTTATACTGACAACGTAGCGGTACGGGGAACTGCTAAGAAACAAACAGAGACGGGAAGGACGTCGTAAAAATGAAACAACAGACAGAGTTGAATCGGGGACTGGAAGAACGTCATATTACACTGATGTCGCTGGGGGCGGCAATCGGTGTCGGACTCTTCCTAGGGTCAGCAAAAGCGATCCAATTAGCAGGACCAGGGATCTTACTTGGTTATCTGATTGGTGGTGTCATCATTTTCATTATCATGCGAGCACTTGGGGAGCTTGCAGTGCGGGAGCCGGTGGCTGGTAGTTTTGCGGAGTATGCCCGGAAGTATGTCAGTCCATTAGCTGGCTTTTTAACAGGTTGGAATTATTGGTTACTCTGGATTTTTACGTGTATGGCGGAAATCACAGCAGTCGGTATTTACATGAAAGTATGGTTCCCGGATTCTCAGGGGTGGGTATGGGCACTAGCAGCACTTGTCTTGATGACGAGCATCAACTTCATTGCTGTTAAATTTTATGGTGAATTCGAATTTTGGTTTGCGTTGATTAAAATCGTCGCGATCGTCGCCATGATCATCTTAGGGACCTTGACGATTATCATTGGTCTTGGAAACGGCGGCACACCGGTTGGGATTTCGAACCTGTGGTCACATGGTGGATTCTTACCGAACGGATTCGGTGGAGTACTTCTTGCCATGCAGATGGTCATGTTTGCGTTCCTAGGAATTGAAGTGATTGGGGTCACAGCAGGGGAAGCGAAGAATCCGAAGAAAACGATTCGAAAAGCCGTCAATAACGTCTTCCTTCGGATCTTAGTATTCTATATCGGAGCGCTCTTCGTCATTTTATCGATTTATCCGTGGGATCAAGTCGGTGCGAACAATAGTAGTCCGTTCGTATTACTATTTCAATCGCTCGGTATTGAGTCAGCAGCCGGCATCATCAACTTTGTTGTCTTAACGGCAGCACTCTCGTCATGTAACTCGGGTATCTTCTCAACAGCCCGGATGATGATGAACTTATCCGAGAACAGTGAAGCGCCACGTCGTTTCTCGAAAATCTCGAAAAACGGTGTACCGGCTCTAGCGACGATTCTTTCAGGTGTCGCGTTGCTCGTCGGTGTCGCTTTGAACTACTTCTTACCGGAAGATGTTTTTGCAATCGTTACGAGTATCGCAACGTTCGGCGCCGTCTGGACGTGGGCGATGATTCTGATCGCTCAGATGCGGGCGCGGAAGGTACATGGTTCAGCAGAATTCGCTGTTCCGTTCTTCCCGGTCGCGAACTATATCGCCCTTGCGGCACTTGCTGGTGTCATCGTCTTGATGGCATTTGACGCAAGTACACGGATCGCTCTGGTCGTTGGACCACTGTGGTACGCGATTTTGATTGCCGTCTATTATGCACGGGGAATGCATAAGGAGACACGTCAATCGACGCGTCGAGCATCAGGAGAATAATGAGATGGGCGGATCCGCAAACGGGTCCGCTTTTTCATCACTTCGTATCAAACGGTTTCGTTTTGTTTTGATGATGAATTTGCTACACTTACGGCAGAACCATACAGGAGGTCATACAAAATGAAAACGATTCATGTAGACGAGTTACAAGAACGATTAGAGGCAGGCGAGGCGTTACACGTCGTTGACGTCCGGGAGCAGGATGAATACGATGCAGGACATATTCCGAACGTCCGCTTCCTTCCGATGTCTGAAATCGGTGAACGCTATACGGAGCTGCAAGAAGGTGAAACCTACTACTTAATCTGTAAAGCGGGCGCGCGAAGCGAAAACGTCGGTCGTTTCCTCGAGCAATATGGATACGACATCGTCAACGTCGAAGGCGGCATGATGAACTGGAAGGGCGATCAAGAAGCATAAGAGGAAGCGTTACCAAGGAAGACGACTCCATGAGAGTCGTCTTTTTTTCATGTGAATCAATGAACGATTATCGATTTCTCTATGAACATTTTTCGTTATTCTTCCGATAAAGAAGGTAGAATAGCGAGTCCTTGCACTCGAGAATGGAGTGACACATGGAACAAAAGATCAAACGAACGATGAGTATCAAACAAAAATTAATTCTGACATCGATTCTCCTATTAGTAATCCCAGCGCTCGTGATCGGATTTGTTGCCTACAATCAGGCGAAACAAAAAATGACGGAGCAAATTCTACAATCGGCACATGGTGGAGTCGATCGAATGAACGATGAGATTCAGAATATCATTGATCCGATGCGACGTGATGTCGCCTTTTTTGCGGACCGAATTGACGGGACGCTCTATCAAAAAGGAAAACAAAATGCAGCGTTGAAGGAAAAAATGACGGAATATCTCGACATGCATCCGCAAGCGGCGAACATCTATTTCGCGACGACAGAAGGGGATATGAACATTTTCCCGGAACAAGTCATGCCCGAGGATTATGACCCACGTGAGCGCTCGTGGTACCAATCGGCTGAAGCAGCCGGTGGAAAAGTCGTCATCACGGATCCATACGTCGATGCTGCCTCGAACAAGATGATGGTGACATTGTCACAAACGACCGGAAACGGAAGAGGTGTCGTGGCGATTGATGTCGATGTCGACCGCATCGCGGAAATCGCGAAAAAGATTAAAATTGGTAAAGAGGGTTATGTGACGATTCTCGATTCGAATAAGAAGTTCGTTACGCACCCGACGCTAAAACCAGGTGAAAAGGCAACAGGGAACTGGGTTGCGCCACTCTACGATGACCCAGCCGGACAATTTTCGTATGAATTCGAAAATGAAGGTAAACAGATGGACTTCATGACAAATGACCTGACGAAGTGGAAGGTTGCCGGAACCCTGTACGATCATGAAATCACCGATGCGACGTCTAGTATTCTGTGGACGACGCTCGCAGTCATCGGCGGAATGTTACTCGTCGCAGCCGTCTTCATCTACTTCATCCTTCGCTCGATTCTTCGCCCACTCGGTCATTTGACACGTGGAGCAGAACGGATTCAATCTGGTGATTTGACGGAACCTGTCATCGTTGAATCAAACGATGAGGTCGGACAGGTCGCGCAAAGCTTTAACGTCATGGTCGATTCACTCCGCTCGATCATCATCAATCTCGACCAGTCGATCACACAAGTGGCTGGCTCGTCGCAGGAGTTAATGGCGAACTCAGCTCAGACGACATCCGCATCGGAACAGATCGCGGGATCGATTCAACAGGTCGCAGCGGGGGCGGATCAATCGAAGCGTCAACTCGATGCAAATGCTGTTTCGCTCCAGTCGATTACAGCGGGCATCATGCGAATTGCTGAGAGCTCAACCGATGTGTCAGAGCTATCACGTTCAACGGCAACAGAAGCCGAGAACGGAACGGTTGCTGTACTGCAAAATGTCCAGCAGATGAAAGAAATCGATGCCTCTGTTCAAAACTTTGGTGGCGTCATCAGTTCACTCGCACATCGTTCGAATGAAATCGGGAAAATCGTCGATGTCATCAACGGCATTGCCGAACAAACGAATTTATTGGCACTGAACGCGGCGATTGAAGCAGCACGGGCAGGCGAAAACGGAAAAGGGTTCGCCGTTGTCGCAAGTGAAGTGCGTAAACTAGCAGAGCAGTCACAGGATTCAACGAAGCAGATTGCGCAACTGATTCAAAATATCAAGCAGGAGACAGATCAGTCAGTCACGATGATGAAAGAAGTATCGGGACAGACGAAAGCCGGTTTATCGACGACAGAAGCATCAGCAGAACGATTCCAGAAGATTCTCGAACGGACGCAAGAGATGACACCGCGGATTGAAGATGTGACGGCAACTGTCGAGGAAATCGCAGCGAACGTTCAAGAGGTTTCTGCCTCTGCAACCGAAATCGCACATATCGCGCAAGAGAATTCATCGGCGTCGAAACAAGTCGCAGCGACGACAGAAGAACAGTTGAGTGCGATGGAAGAGATTTCGCAATCAGCCAAAGCATTATCCGATATGGCGGAAGAATTACAGGTGCTCGTTGCCCGTTTCCGTGTTTAAGCCATCGATTATACAAAGCAAGGAAGCTAGTCTTCCTTGCTTTTTTTGTCTGTCACCATTCTGTGACGAACTGAACAAATAGCTTGGAATCCTTGTGAATCCGGGCTTGAGATGGTACTAAATCGGGAATTTAATAAATATCTAAACACTTCGAAGGAGGTGGGTGCGATGAAGCAGTTACGCAAGATGAGAGAGGGGAGTGAAGCGGGGCTTTTGGACGAAGCAACCGTCAAACGAATCGTCGATTATGAGAACAATCGTAAGGAAAAGCAACGTCTACCGCTCTTGTTGATTGTAGGGGGTACGTTCGTCGTGTTGGCTGTGTTCAGCTTTTTAGCCGCTAACTGGCAAGTCATGCCGATCGGATGGAAAATCGGACTTGTCGTAGCACTCATGTGGAGCTGTTACGTCATGGCGGATCTTTCGGAACGTCGGAGTATGTTGCATCCGATTGTCTTCCGAATCGGTGGAATCCTAGCGTTTGGCGCCTCGATTCTCGTCGTTGTTCAAAGTTTCCACTTGCCGATGGAAGGATCATTACTCGGATGGTGTGTGTTTGTCGCCGCGTTAGCGCATTATGTGCTTTGGCGTCATGAAGCATACGGTGTCGTCGCCTTCCTTTCCGGATGGACGATCTTTACGAGTCTCGGTGGTTTTGGTCAGGAGCAGGCGAGTTATCTCGACTGGACATCGTTCGGTCTGATGGTCGTGCTGTCGTTCAGTTGGTTTTACTTCAGCCAACGTCTGCCATCGCTTTTGTTTAGCTGGCTGTTTCTCTTCTTCAGTGGTCTCTCCTTGTTTCTCCTTGTATCATATGACGGATTCCTGTGGCCGGTCTGGACGCTATTTTTACTCGTTCCCGTTCTCTGGCTTGTTCGTGAGGAGTCCAATCGTCGGATCGTCGAAATGATCTATCTGGTCGTTGCTGCCATCAGTTCGATCGTCTATCTGTCTGTACGTGCGGAATCAAATGCCGCATTACCATCTATGACAGAAGCGATTCTGCTAGCTATCGTATCCATTGGGTTAGGAATTTTCCTCTATCAAAAACGTCGCTCCTTATTGTTTATCGTTCCGCTTGGATTCGTTGGAGTCCTGTGGCTTGATGAACAGGCCATTCTACTCGCCATCCTCGTTGAACTATCCGCGCTACTGTATCTGTTGTATCAAGAACGTCGTCATGCGATCATCTGGCCAGCCTTCCTCTATTTCATTCTCGTTCAAATCGCGATATACGTCATCTATGCGTGGGATCGGTTGAACATGTCCTTATTTTTCCTCATCGGTGCGCTGCTCATCTTCCTATTGTCGGGTATCTTATGGTGGTTACGCCGTAGAGGAGGTGTGGCGTCATGAAACGCTATCTCATGCCCGTATTGCAGACTTGCGTCGTCGGTCTGTTGATTGTCAGCTTTTTTGCGACCTCCTGGTTCGGAACATCGTACCGTTTTCGGGCAGAACCGTTTGATCCGTTTGATCCCGTTTACGGCGAATACGTGATGCTGCAGTATCCGGATTTAAAACCAGGTCCGACGATTCAAAATGGACGTGTCTATGTCAGCTTCAAGACCGATGCTTCTGGTTATGCTCAAATCGACCGGATTTCGAATGAACGATTTTTCGGAAGTGTTGCTGGCGACTATTACGATCAATACGTGTCGATTCCACAATTGACGCAGTATTATGTCGAACAGGGAAGCGGAAAACAATATGAAAAAGCAAAAGCACTGGAAGTCCGTGCGGATGTGTCACCATGGGGAACGATCCGGACGACGAATTTAAAAATTTCTGAGTAAAAAACCTTGCGTCAGGAATGAAACGGTTGTACTATTAATTTAAATTTTCAGACAACTAAATCTGCATGCGTAGACGGGAAGAGTAAAGTGATCAGAAATCGATAGAGAGTCTCTGTTGCTGGAAATGAGACGATTTCGTCATTTGAAGATGGTCCCGGAGCAGTCGGAAGAACGTGAACCGTGTTCATCAGTAGAACCGACCGGTAGGACGGATACCGTTAGCATTCCAGGGAGTCTCGTACTCCTAGAGGTGGCTGAACGTGAGTTGAGCCATGAACGAAGGTGGTACCACGTGATCAGACATCACGTCCTGAGAGATAAGGGCGTGGTGTCTTTTTTGTGGAGACGTTCCCGCAGGAGGAGGATGACGAGATGGCAGAAGCATTGGTATTGCAATCAGACTTTGGCGTGAGTGACGGGGCAGTGAGTGCGATGTATGGGGTTGCGCATAGCATCAATCCAGAGATTCGGATTTTTGATTTGACGCACGACATTCCGCCCTTCCACATTTGGGAAGCGTCCTATCGGTTACTGCAGACGGTACCGTACTGGACGGAGCAAACGGTGTTCGTTTCTGTCGTTGATCCAGGTGTCGGATCGAGTCGAAAGAGTGTCGTCGCGCGGACGCATGCGAATCAATACATCATCACACCAGATAACGGAACGTTGACGCATCTTTGGCAAGCCGGATACATTGCTGAAGTGAGGCAACTCGATGATCGACGGCATCGCTTACCTCGAATGGGTGAATCGTATACGTTTCACGGACGAGATATCTTTGCCTTCACGGGTGCTCGGTTATCGAGCCATGTCATCACCTTCGAGGAAGTAGGACCCGTTTTACCTGCTTCGGACATCGTCTTGCTCGACCGGACACTTGCCTCGTCGTCGGATACCGGTGTTACCGGTATCGTCGAGATTCTCGATGTTCGCTTCGGAAATGTCTGGACGAATATTCCGGTCGCTCTCGTCCGTCAGGCGGGTCTCGACATCGGTAGCCACGTCAAGGTAACGATTTCGTACCGAGAACGGATTGTTTACGAACAAACACTGCTTTTTGGTCATTCGTTCGCCGATGTGCCGGTTGGTTCAGGCGTCGTCTACATCAACTCGCTGGATCAGATTGCTCTTGCCTTGAATCAAGGTTCGTTTGCGCATGCATTTGAGGTTGGAATCGGAAATGATTGGAGTGTTAACGTACAACATATTAAAGGAGGAGATCGAACATGAAAGGATTTACGACAAAACAGATCGTCGCAACCGGGATCGGAGCAGCAGTATTCATCATTTTAAGTCGATTCGCTGTGATTCCGACAGGCGTACCGAACACGTCAATTGAGACATCCTATGCATTTCTCGCATTCATGGCAGTTTTGTTCGGACCAGTCACAGCCGGTTTGATCGGTCTGATCGGTCATGGATTAAAAGATGCGATTTTATATGGGTCCCCGTGGTGGAGCTGGGTCATCGTATCCGGGTTCGTCGGTTTTGGCATCGGATTGATCGCTAACCGGATTCGTCTAGAAGAAGGCGGATTGACGACACGTAAAATCGTCTTATTCAATGCGACACAAGCCATCGTGCAAGCGATCGGTTGGATCATCATCGCCCCGGTACTCGATATCTTAATTTACTCGGAGCCAGCGAACAAAGTCTTCGTCCAAGGGGCTGTCGCTGCGACATCGAACATCTTGACAGTCGGTGTCATTGGAACGTTGTTGCTCGTCACCTATGCGAAAACAAGAAGTAAAGCAGGCAGCTTGAAACGCGAAGCTTGACCGAATGAGCTATGATCCTGTGCGAAGAGACGGCAGGATCATAGCTCATTTAGCTTGGGGGGAGAAGGATATGACAAACGTAATCGAATTTCAGGATTTTTCATTTACATATCGGAGTCAGTCGGAACCGACACTCCGGCAGATTCAATTAACGATTCAAGCAGGCGAACGCATCTTAATCGTTGGACCGTCGGGTTCAGGAAAAAGTACGCTCGCCCAGTGCATCAATGGGTTGATTCCGTTCTCATACCCTGGAACGTGGGAAGGACAGGTCCTGATCAAAGGGCAGGATGCCCGGGAGTTATCGTTATTTGATCGTTCGCTGCATATTGGAACGGTGTTACAGGATCCAGATGCGCAGTTCGTTGGTTTATCGGTTGGCGAAGACATCGCCTTTGCGCTCGAAAATAAACAGACTGGGCGACCGGAAATGCAGGAGATCGTCGAACGTGTCGCACGGATGACGGATGTCGAGACGCTCTTGCAAGCACGATTAAATGATCTATCAGGAGGACAACGACAACGGGCGGCATTAGCCGGAGTCCTCGTCGAAGATGCGGACATCTTACTGTTTGATGAGCCGCTCGCGAATCTCGATCCAGTAGCGGGACAAGAGGCGATGACGCTTATGGATCGACTGCAACGTGATACGAATCGCACATTGATTGTCGTCGAACATCGGATCGAGGATGTACTCGTCATTCCGTTTGACCGCATCATCGTCATGGTCGATGGCGAAATCATCGCTGATGATCATCCGGATGTCATCTTAAGTAACGGAAAACTGCAAGAAGCGATCTTGCGTGAACCTCTCTATGTCAGTGCCGCACGCTGGGCTGGGCTTGCCGTTCAACCTTCAGATCAGCCGAGCCGCATCGATCCCTTTTTAAAGCGATTCAACCAGACGAACGTGTTAGAGCGTTTAGAGAAAGCACCCCAAAAAGAGGTTGCAACCTCTACTTCATTGCTTGAACTCAATCAGTTGGCGTTTCATTATCGTCAAGGAACGCCGGTGCTTGAGAATGTGACGGCGACTTTTCAAAAAGGAACACTGACGACGATCGTTGGTCAGAATGGTGCCGGAAAATCCACGCTTGCGAAAGTGTTGAGTGGTTACCAACGGACGACAGCTGGTCGGATCCTGCTTGACGGAATCGACATCACGAACCAATCGATCGCAGAGCGAGCAGGAACGATCGGATTCGTTCTGCAAAATCCGAATCATATGATTTCAAAACACCTCGTGCAGGAGGAAATCCGCTACGGGATGCAGGCGCTCGGACTGAGTGAGGCGGAAGAAAACGAGCGTCTCGAGCAGACATTACGTCGTTGCGGATTATATCCGTTTCGGAATTGGCCGATCCAAGCACTGAGTTTTGGTCAGAAGAAACGAGTGACGATTGCTTCGATTCTCGTTCGACGACCGGATATCTTGATTCTCGATGAACCAACAGCCGGTCAAGATTATCGGCATTATTCGGATATGATGGACTTTTTAGAAGGATTGAAGCAGGACGGAATGACGTTACTCATCATCACGCATGACATGCATCTCGTCTTAGAATACAGCGATCAAGTCTGCCTCGTGCAAGCTGGGCGTATCCGTTATGCTGGAACATCATTTGGACTGCTGAATCAAGAACAATTGCTGCATCATGCCCATTTAAAACAAACATCGCTCTTTACGCTAGCGCAACACCTCGAAGTCGATCCGGAACGATTCGTCGAGTCCGTGATTACGGCGGAGCGAAAGGAGCGGGAACAATGGCTGTAGAAATGCTTGGCTATATTGAAAAAACGTCACCGATTCATCGATTGACGGGAACGACGAAACTGATCGGATTCTTATTATTTACGACAGCAACGATGTTCACCTATGATACACGTGTCTTACTTGTAATGGGGTTAGTCAGTATCGTGTTATTCCGATTGTCGCGTATCCAGTTTCGGGAAGTCCGCTTCGTCTTGATCTTTACAGCGATTTTCGTCCTGATTAATGCGCTCGCTGTTTATCTGTTCGAACCAGAGCAGGGCGTGGCAATCTACGGATCGCGTCACGTCTTACTTGAAGGAATCGGACGATTTACGATGACCGCAGAACAATTATTTTATCTGTTCAATTTAATCTTAAAATACAGTGTGATCGTTCCGATTGCTGTGTTGTTTCTCGTCACGACCCATCCGACGGAGTTCGCTTCTTCTTTGAATCGGATTGGTGTTCCGTATAAGATCGCATTTGCGGTCTCCTTAGCGCTCCGTTATATTCCGGACGTTCAATCTGATTTCCGGACGATCGCGAACGCTCAAGAAGCACGAGGGATTGCTGTCTCACACGGCTCCCTTTGGCAGCGGGCACGCAATAGCATCCAGATTTTACTTCCGTTGCTATTTACGAGTTTGGAGCGGATTGAGACCGTCAGCAATGCGATGGATCTCCGTGGATTCGGTGCCGGACGAAAGCGAACGTGGTACAACCAACAGACGATGACACGAATCGATTATGTCGCGATCGGCTGTGTGCTACTTTTGACGGTTTTGTCATTCGTCGTCACTTTCTATGATGGTAATCGCTTTTATAATCCGTTTTAAAAATGAGATACGAAAAAGGCAGTGGATGCGTCCACTGCCTTTTGTCATATGACCAATCCGCTTACGCAGATCGTTTTTGATTTTCCCAACGTGGTGAATTCAACAGTTCAATCCATTTCTTGACGGCTGAGATCGTGATGACGATCGCGAGCAGTCCCATCGTTACGGACAAGACCGTATTCAAGATGCTGAAACCTGGAGAATCGGGATTCGCATAGACGTTTGCGACCATCCAGATATCCGCGAACGTTACTGTGATCAGAAGATAGACGAGCGGGATGAACGTCGTCAGCGCATAGACTTTTTTATCGGCGATTTTCAAGATGATCGTCGTTCCGATGATCAAGCCGATTGAAGCCATCAGCTGATTCGATACCCCGAATAATGCCCAAATCGAACCGATGTCACCCGAAAACAGGAGATAGCCCCAGAAGAACGTCCCGAGTGCCGAAGCGAAGATCGCACCTGGAATCCAGTCGACACGTTTGAGTGGTTTGTAGAACTCCCCGAAGAAATCTTGAATCAAGTAACGGGCGACGCGTGTTCCTGCATCGATTGCGGTTAAGATGAAGACCGCTTCGAATAGAATGACGAATTGGAAGAAGAATCCGGCAATCTCTTTGAACCACGGGATGGCGCGGAAGATGAATGTCATACCGACGGCGAGTGAGACGGCACCACCTGTTCGACCTGCCAGATCGAGACCGATTTCACGGGATAAATCATCAAGATAGACCGTGCTCATACCAAGCGTCGCGAATACTTCTGGTGTTGAGTTGATGGCGAAGTAATCACCGACTTCAAGCGATGTCGCAGCGATCAACGCCATGACGGCAACAAGACATTCGACAAGCATGGCACCGAAGGCGACCGGTTTGATGTCACTCCACCGATTGATCATCTTCGGTGTCGTACCAGAACCAACGAAAGCGTGGAAACCAGAAATCGCACCACAGGCAATCGTGATCGAGATGAATGGCCAGACTGGACCAGCGATGATTGGACCACCGCCATCAACGAACTTCGTAAATGCCGGGAATCGAATGTCTGGGTTGATGATGAAGACACCAACGATCAAAGCAAGGAAGACACCGATTTTCATGAAACTCGATAGATAGTCGCGAGGTGCGAGTAAGAGCCACACTGGCAGTGCAGCAGCGAAGAATGCATAAATCGGTAAAGCAATCGCGAGTTGACGTGACGACAGATCGAACCAATCGCCGATGAATGTTTCCGTTAACTGAGGACCAAAACCAATCGCAGCTAGAATCAGTAAGAAACCAACTGTTGAAGCAAGTGCTAAGTTACCACCTTTACGTAAGTAAATCCCAACGAACATCGCAATCGGAATCGTCGAGAAGACAGCGAATGTACCCCATGGGTTATGTTCAAGGGCGTGTAAGACGACCATCGATAGACCAGCCATCGTGATTGTAATGATGAAAAGCATCGCAAGACCGGCACAAAAACCAGCGACGGGACCTAATTCTTTTTTAGCGACTTCAGAGAGCGATTGACCATCTTGGCGCATCGAAGCAAAAAGGACGACCATATCATGGACCGCTCCACCGATGACGGCACCGATTAAGAGCCACAGTAAGCCGGGGAGATATCCGAACTGAGCAGCAAGGACAGGTCCGACGAGTGGACCGGCAGCAGCGATTGCCGCAAAATGGTGTCCGAACGAGACCCATTTGTTCGTTGGGACGTAATCTTTTCCATCCGCTAATTTATGAGCGGGCGTTTCGCGATCATCTTTGATTTTTAAGACTTTCGCAGCCATGAACGTGCCGTAGAGACGATACGCGATTAATAAGATACAGATGACAGCAATAACGATTGGAGTAGCGCTCATCTAAAATTCCTCCTCTTGAATGAACTATGATGGATTTAGTATACAAGTTATGGAAGCGCTTTCTTTGATTTTTAGATGAGTTGTCGGTTTCGTTCGATGAAAGGTTGAAAATGGACCTTGAATCACAAAAAAGAAGCGCTCAAATACCGAGCGCTTCTTTCAGTAGTTTGACATACGTCCGACTGACTGGCACATCAATCTGATGAATTTTTAAATTATAGGCTCCGTTGAACCAAGGTTCGATGGCATCGATTGCTGATAAGTTGACGAGGTATGAGCGGTGAACCCGTAAAAAGCGATGATCTTGAAGCTTTCGTTCAAGTTCGAGTAAGGTCTCGTTCGATGGATACGCATGGTGCTCTGTGACGATCTTCGTCTTTCCGTTCTCAGCGACGATATAATTGATATCTTGAGGAGACAATAATTTCAGTTGTTCGCCCGTCTCGACGGCTAAACGTTCAAGGCGAGGGGCTTTTTTCGGCAGCGGTCGCGCGACTTTTTCAATCGCACGGACAATCCGTGCCGGATCATATGGTTTCAAGATGTAGTCATAGGCATTGAGCTCAAACGCTTCAAGCGCATGAGCATCATACGCCGTCACAAACAAAAGAGCCGGAGGACGTGGCATCGACTTTAAGCGTTTAGCGACTTCAAGACCACTTCCGTCCGTCAGCTCGATATCGAGAAAGACTAAGTCGGGTTGAAGGGAGCGAACGAGTCGTTCGGCTTCCTCGACACTACCGGTTTCCCCGACGACTTCAAGACCGGCTGCGGTCACGTGATAACGGAGCTCATCACGTGCGAGCGGTTCATCTTCAATCAACAAGGTGCGCATGCTGAATCTCCTTTCTGACTTCAATCGGGAGACGAATCGCGATCGTCGTGCCGTTTTGACCGTCACTCGTGATCGTAAACTGTCCCTTTTCACCATATAAACTTCGAATCCGTTCTGCCGTATTGAATAATGCGGTACCGGTGCCTGAGGACGGAACGACTTCTCGACCGAGACGGGCAAGGCGCGAAGCGTCAATCCCGCGTCCGTTGTCGACGACTTCGAGACACAGCTGGTCTGCCTCACACCATGCCGTCACCCCGACATATCCTGTCTGTTCAGAAGAAAACGCATGAAGGAACGCATTTTCGATCAATGGTTGTAAGATGAACGGTGGAACGAGTAAAGCCGTCGTCTCGTCTGCTAAATCGATATCGAGAAACGGGCGATTCGGAAAACGAGCGGCTTCAAGAGATGTGTATGCTTCGATGTGCTCGAGTTCCTTTTGGAGCGGAATTTTCGTCGATCGTGCGCCTTGGAGGTTACTGCGGAAGAACGTCGACAATTCGAGCAACAACGTGCGTGCTTGTTCGACATCCGTCCGGCACAGTGCATAAATCGTATTGATCGCATTAAACAGGAAGTGGGGATGAATTTGTGCTTCGAGTGCCCGGATCTCGGCATCCTTCAGTAAACCGGCTTGCCGCTCTGCGTTCCCGAGTGCTAGTTGTGTCGAGAACAGTTTCGCTAATCCTTCAATGAGTTCGACTTCGACAGCGTCGAGCAATTCGGCATGAGGATAATAGACTTTCAACGTCCCGATCGTCGTTTCCCCGACGATGAGCGGAGCGATGATGCCGGCTTGAAGCGGACAATCCGTTACGGGACAGCCGATATCGAGTCGTTCCGTCACAAGACGAACTTGTCCGTCCTGCAAGACATGCTCGGTCGGTTTCGTCGTCCAGTGACTTCCAGCTTGATGGTGGTCGCTCCCGATACCGATATGGGCCAGGATGACGGAACGATCCGTCAGTGAGACGGCTTCGGCTCGCGTTTGTTGCAACAGAATTTCCGCGACAGCTTCTGCCGTATGGATATGTAGACCACGCGTCAGATGCGGAAGCGTCAAATCGGCGATGTGCAAAGACCGTTCGGCTTCTCGTGCCCGAACCGTTTCCTCTTCTCGCGCAGCAAGGCGGATGATCGATAAGAACAACCAGACACCGAGGACGTTGATCAGTGTCATCGGTAAGAAGATGAACTGGACGAGTTCGACTGCCGCATCAAAGGGGCGGGCGAATAGTAAAATCAACGACATTTCAAACAGCATTAAAAAAGCAGTCAGACACACGGGCAATAATGCTTGGCTACTGAGGCGGTCGCGCCAATAGGATCGTAAGAGACCGCTGACACCACCGGCGATGACGGTGGAAAGCGCGCAAGCGAACGCTGTGAATCCGCCGAGGGAATACCGGTGAACCCCGACGATCAATCCGGTCATCAATCCACCGAGCGGACCAGCGAGCAATCCGCTGATGACGACAATCATCGTTCGTGTGTTTGCAATCGCTGATGTCCCGTCGACTTCTTCGAGCCAAGCATGGGGTAAGAATTCAGCTAAGTCGACTTTGACCCCTGTATAATTGCTTAAAATGCCGTACGTCGCAAAAAACAGGACGAGAACACGGAATTGCCAGCCTGCTTCCGGTTGACGTAGCAACCTTCGTGTCGGTCCCCACTGGGCGAGGATGAACGCTAAGATGATCATGATACCGAGTCGTTCGAGTAAAAAAGGAATCAGTTCCAACATGTGCATTCCTCCATTCGAGTTAAGTGTAAACGCTCGCAAAACGGAGAGCAATGCCGGTATACAAAAAAAGCCGTACTCGCTCGGTTTAAGAGAGAGTACGGCAGACTTACTTATTGTGCGTCTTTATCGAACGTGATCCGTGCGATCGCGTCATGTTGGTGAATCGTTTCTTCGTTACGGCATTCGACGTAGAATGAAGCGATTGGGTCCATTTCGTACAGATCAGCAGCAATCAAGCGAACCATATCTTCTACGAAACGTGGGTTTTCGTATGCCATCTCTGTCACGCGCTTTTCATCCGGACGTTTGAGTACTGGGTGAAGTGGCGCTGAGGCATTGGATTCCGCAGCATCAAGCAATGATTGTTTCCAGTCAAAGTCTTCTGCTTCATCACGTAACGATGCTTCCATCGTGACGTAACCACGTTGGTTGTGAGCACTGTATTCGCTGATTTCTTTTGAACATGGGCAAAGTGTCGTGACGTTGATCGTCAAGCCGACAGACAACGTCGCTTCGTCCGTTTCCGTGTTGACGCTGACTGTTTGCCATACTTCAGCATTCATCAAGCCGCTAAGACCTGTTGCAGGTGCTTTACGTGTGAAGAACCATGGGTAACGGATCGTCAATTGACCTTCCGTTTGTTCCATGCGGTCTGCTAAATCACGCGCGAATTGAATGAGTGACTCGTTCGTGACCGTCCAACCTTCGTTGTGGTATTGATCAAGTTGTTCCGTTAAACGGCTCATATTGATCCCTTTACGGTCTTGTACGAGTGATGTCGACAGTTCAAACGTCGCGACTGTCGCTTGTGTGTTGTCTCCGTCTTGGATGACGACAGGATGTTTGACATTCGAGATTCCGACAGCGTCTAGTGCGAACAAGAAGTTCTTCGGTGTATTTTGCAAGTCGACCATCTTATCTTTTTCAGTCGGTTTTGTTCCTTTGATCGGTGGTACCGAACCGAACAGCTTATGGCGCTCTTCTTTTGTTGGTAACGTAATCGGGTAGGTAGACATATTCATTGGCCCCTTTGTCCTTTTGTAGTGTTTCAATAGTAATAACATGACAGGAATGCTAGAGACGAGCAAGTCTGATGATTCCGCAAATGTGTTTCATCTTTTCATCGCTAGAAGTATTGTCTTGAATTTTATCACGAACGTTCGATAAACGAAACTCGCACGACTCAAAATCGACACATTCTACATCTGTAGGAATAACTTACTTGCAATCGGGTATACTATCCTATAGTATATGTTCAGGTGAACGTGTAATCATTGTTTTTTCGTCATGGTCAATAATTGAAGTTTTTTTATTTTACAGGTAGTAAGAGAAAGGGATGACAGAGATGGATTGGCAGTTACTATTACAGTATGCCTGGGTCGTACTCGTCTTGATCGCGCTCGAAGGATTACTTTCAGCGGATAATGCACTCGTACTCGCGGTCATGGTCAAGCACTTACCAGGAGAACAACAAAAGAAAGCACTTTTTTATGGACTAGCTGGAGCGTTCGTTTTACGATTCGCGGCATTGTTCGCGATTTCGTTCCTCGTCGACATTTGGCAAATCCAAGCACTTGGAGCGGCGTACTTGCTCATCATGGGACTACGGCATATTTATAAGACCGTTAAAGCCAGAAAGCTCGGTGAGAACCATGGGGCTGAAAATGAGCTAGATGAAGAACCGAAGTCGGAAGAGCCAGTTTCAAAAGGTGAATTCTGGCGGACAGTCGCGAAGATTGAATTTGCAGACTTAGCGTTTGCTGTCGATTCGATTCTTGCAGCAGTAGCACTTGCCGTTGCCCTTCCAAACTGGGGATCAGGCGAAATCGGTGGTTTGAACACAGGTCACTTCATCGTCATCTTAACAGGTGGTTTGATGGGTGTCGTCTTGATGCGTTTCGCAGCACGTGTCTTTGTTAAATTGCTCGCAGATCGCCCAGGTCTTGAGACAGCAGCGTTTGCGATCGTTGCCTGGGTTGGTGTGAAGCTAGCCGTTCTTGCGCTCGAACACCCGAAATACCACGCATCAATCGAAGGAACAATCTTTGAAGCCTTAAAACTTCCTGAAGGATTTGCCCACAGTACACCGTGGCAGGCTTTCTTCTGGACAGTCATGGTCGGTCTTGCTCTTTGGGGTTGGTTCTCTTCACCAAAAACGAAACCAAATCCAGATGCTGAAAAGAAAGTTGATCAAAACTTATAAGAAATGGAAACGATCCGTCGATGACGGGTCGTTTTTTTGTGTTAGGTTTTCTTAAACAATGGGAATAAAACACAAGGTTAAGTACTTGAGTCGAGCTTTCATCTTTTTCTTTCCGATCGACCGGCATATAATAAATAGACTGAACAATAAAGGGGATTCGTTAGTATGGATATTGGATTAATTACACAGTATGCGACCGTCGGGCTCGTACTGATCATTTTGCAGGGGTTACTTTCTGCTGATAATGCAATGGTCATGGCGGTCCTCGTTCGACCGTTACCGGACGATCAACGCAAAAAAGCACTTTTCTATGGTCTCGTCGGAGCACTCGTCTTACGTTTCGTGGCAATCTTCTTTGCTTCGTATTTAGCGACGATTTGGGAACTTCAAGCACTCGGGGCGATCTACCTTTTCTACGTCGCGTTTAAAGGAATCGTCGAGGCTCGATCGAATAAACACCAAGTACCAGATTCAATTGCCTCACAAAAAGCCTCACCGAACTTTTGGTGGACGGTCGTTAAAGTCGAGTTCTCTGACTTGGCGTTTGCTGTCGACTCGACACTTGCTGCTGTCGCCATGGCGACGACACTACCGATGATTGGTGGAACGATCGGTGGTCTGAATACAGGACAATTCTGGGTCGTCTTCTTCAGTGGGATCATTGGTCTCGTCATCATGCGTTACTTCGCGAGCTGGTTCGTCGTCTTGCTCCAAAAGCGACCAGGTATCGAAGAAGCTGCCTTTTGGCTCGTCGCATGGGTTGGTGTAAAACTGGTCGTCATGACACTCGCGCATCCGTCGATCGACATCTTGCCGCATGAGTTTCCAGAGAGTACACTATGGCAAACGATCTTCTGGGTCGTACTTGCTCTGATTTTAATCATTGGTTGGTTCCGTAGCGGAAGCAGTTCAACCAAATCAGCAAAATAATACAATGGCGGGCAGGGTACTCTCTGTCCGTCTTTCGTTAGGAGAGATTTCATGCAAAACGGTAATTTCATTCGGATGCTGACGCGGATGCAAAACGTTCCACGGTGGGATGAATATGCACCACGTTTTCCGGATAACGCAGCCAGTCACAGTTTTCGTGTTGCCTTATTCAGTTTGATGGCAAGCTATTTAGAAGAAGCAGACGGGCAACCACCAGTCGACCGCCAGATATTGCTCGGAAAAGCTCTATTCCATGACATGAACGAAGTCATCACCGGACCCATTAAACACCGGACGAAAAAAGAGCCGACGTTACATGCACACATTCAGGCAATGGAACAACAAGCAAGTGAACAGCTCGTTGCCTTACTCTCGAAGTCGCTTCAACCAGCGTTCACGACATACCTCGTACATGCAGAGGATGAATCACCGGAAGGGCGAATCGTCGAAGCAATCGATACGTTCGATGCGATGTTGTACGCACGAAGGGAAGCACGGATGACGGAGTCCGTCTTTTTCGAACAAAAGGCAGCGGAATTAAAGGCTGTTCTGGAACGACATCCACTCGTTTCGATCCGTCGCTTGACACAGTCGGTCATGGAAGAGGACGAGATGTCTCATTTCATTGAAAACGTCTTGATGATGGATACGATTCGGCGCTGGAAAGGACGTTTCAACACGATTGATGATAACGACGCGACACATGCGTTTCGAGCAGCCTCACTTGGTATCTTCAATGGTCTGATTGAATCAGAGAAGTACGGCGTCACGATCGACATCGAAGAAGTCGTCTCACGTCTCTTGTGTCATGATCTCGTTGAAGGAACGACAGGAGATGTTCTTGGACCTGTCAAACATGCAACACCGGTCACAGCAGCGGCCTTCGAAGCTTACGAACGGGCAGAAGGAGAGACGTTGATCAATAATTTACCGAAAGAAATCCGAGCACCATTTCGTCGGTTCGTCGTGGAAGCAAAAGATGAGACATACGAAGGACAGATGGTTGATGTGATCGATAAACTCGATGCATTGATTAAAATGAACATGGAACGGAAATTGAACGGGGTCGAGTATGAGACCGGTTACCGCGCACAACTCAAAAAGGTTCAGATGACATATGAAAATCCATCGGTCGTCTTTTTCCTCGCTTATGTCCTGCATGATTTGGATTACGTGACGTCATGACGAAAGAAACCATGACCCCACGTCGCTTAACGTTGATCTTGATCCTCGGTTCACTCGCTGCACTTGGACCGCTCTCGATCGACATGTATCTACCTGCTTTTCCGGATATGTCACGCTCGTTTGATGCGAGTGCATCACTAATCCAATTGAGTTTGACCGCTTGTATGCTTGGGATGGCACTCGGACAGTTGATTGTTGGTCCGCTCAGTGACGTTCGCGGTCGTAAACGACCGCTGATGGTTGCTCTGCTCGCATATCTGCTCGCGTCTCTCGCCTGTGCGATGGCACCGACGATTGAAGTGTTGATCGCGCTTCGATTCATCCAAGGGGCAGCTGGAGCGTCAGGAATCGTCATTTCCCGGGCAATCGTTCGTGACTTGTTTGATGGACCCGAATTGACGCGGTTTTTTGCTGCCTTGTCACTCGTCAACGGAACAGCACCGATTCTCGCACCCGTCATCGGAGGACAGTTGCTTCGGTTCGGTGACTGGGATTTCGTCTTCTACTTGCTTGCGATTTTAAGCACGATGATGTTACTTGCTGTCGCACTCCGTTTACCGGAAACACTTCCGCTTGATAGACGTGTTGAAGGAAACCTGACAACGACGTTGAAGACGTTCGGACGTTTGTTAACGGATCGCGTCTTCATCGGCTATGCGTTCGCGCAAGCATTCGTCATGGGCGCGATGTTCGCCTACATCTCCGGTTCACCGTTCGTCTTACAAAATATTTATGGTGCTTCGCCGCAACAGTTCAGTTTTTTGTTCGGTTTAAACGGAATCGGAATTATCTTAGCAGCACAAATCGCCGGTCGTCTTGCGGGTCGTGTCGATTCAGAGCGGCTGATGCGAATTAGTTTGACGATCGTTGCGGGTGCAAGTATCTTATTGTTCCTCGCTTTGACGTTAACGAATCAGTTGATCTTCGTCATGATTCCACTATTCTTCGTCGTTTCAAGCGTCGGATTGATCTCGACGCTCGGTTTTACCTTAGCGATGCAAAATTACGGAGCAACGGCAGGCAGTGCCTCGGCTCTTCTAGGGCTCTTGCCGATGCTCGTCGGTTCTCTTGTGTCACCACTCGTCGGGATCATGGGAGAGCAGTCTGCTGTTCCGATGGGGTTGATCATCATGACCTTAGATTGCCTGGCGCTCATTCTCTATTATGGTCTGATTGTTCGTCGACCGAATCGTTCATAAACGCTAATTATTCAAAAACGTTTGTCCTCTGTATGGGACGAACGTTTTTTTCTTTTAATGAAAGGAAAATAAATGGAATTCATTTTGAAACATTTTCTAAAAAATAAGCGTAGAAGATAAAGAAAGCCAGTACTTCAGAAAGGAGTAGAGCGATGAAACAGGAGTTGCAGCGTGAACGAGAACCGTCGATTGAGGCAAGATTAGCACGTCATTTTGCCGCACAGAAAAAATACTTACGCCGTCAAGAAGAGGCAATCGATCAACGAGACAAAGAATTGGCTCGTTTATTGTTTGAGGAAAACCGGGCTGCTTATCAAAGGGCTTACCACGAACTGTATGGCTCACATCCTTACATCGAGGTGAACGAAGATGGACGTTAGTACACTTTATTTATATGCATTAGCGGCCGCTGCTTGTGGTGTGTTTGTGTCTATCCTATTCTCAGACGTCATTCCAGGCGTCGACCAAATCTTTCATCCCACGTTGATCTTATCTTTTGTCATCATCACGTCAGCGATCGGATTCGGACTCGAACAGCTCAGTCCGTTTCGTTCGATATTGATTTTAATCATCAGCAGTGTGATTGCGTTATTAGTGACGACGCTGATGCATATCTTTTTATTCGTTCCGATGGCACAAGCCGAACAGTCGCTTGGATTTTCGGAACAGATGCTAGAAGGACGCAGCGCAACCGTCATCGTTCCGATTCCGACTGAAGGATATGGTGAAATCTTACTCGATGACGTCTCAGGACGCGTATCAAAGTCAGCCGTTCTGTTTGAAGGACCTGCCCTACCACAAGGTACGAAGGTGCTCGTCATCGAGATCAAACAAGGCGTCGCGTCTGTCGTGACGTACCCCCAACAATGGAAAAAGGAGATGTTTACATGAATCCAGTATTAATCGTATCGATCGTCGCGGTCGCGTTGATTGTTGCATTGATCGTCTTATTCATTACGAAGTACCGAACGGTCGGTCCGGAAGAAGCGTTGATCGTATCGGGTAGTTATCTCGGAGGACGCAACGTCAATACCGATGAGTCCGGCAACCGAGTAAAAATTATTCGTGGCGGCGGAACATTCGTGTTACCTGTCTTCCAACAAGCGACACCACTGAGTTTGTTATCGAGTAAACTCGAAGTTACGACACCTGAAGTCTATACGGAGCAAGGTGTACCGGTCATGGCAGACGGTACAGCGATCATCAAGATCGGTAGCTCGATTTCTGAGATTGCGACGGCAGCGGAGCAGTTCCTCGGAAAATCAAAGGAGGAGCGAGAAGGCGAAGCACGTGAAGTCCTTGAAGGACACTTGCGTTCGATTCTCGGGTCGATGACCGTCGAAGAAATTTATAAGAACCGTGATAAGTTCTCACAAGAAGTCCAGCGGGTCGCGTCTCAAGACCTAGCGAAGATGGGACTCGTCATCGTTTCGTTTACGATTAAAGACGTCCGTGACAAGAACGGATACTTAGAATCCCTCGGGAAACCTCGGATTGCACAGGTTCGTCGTGATGCGGATATCGCAACGGCAGACGCGGAAAAAGAGACACGCATCAAACGGGCAGAAGCTTCAAAAGATGCGAAAAAAGCAGAACTCGAACGCGCAACAGAAATCGCTGAAGCGGAAAAAGAAAATCAGTTGAAGATGGCAGACTACCGCCGCGAACAAGATATCGCGAAGGCGAAAGCCGACCAAGCGTATGATCTTGAGAATGCACGCGCGCAACAAGAAGTCACCGAGCAACAGATGCAAATCAAAATCATCGAGCGTCAAAAACAAATCGAGCTCGAAGAACGTGAAATTCTCCGTCGTGAGAAACAATACGACGCGGAAGTCAAAAAACGCGCTGATGCCGATCGGTACTCGATTGAGCAAGCTGCCCAAGCCGACCGTGCGAAGCAATATGCGGAAGCAGATGCAACGAAATACCGGATCGAGGCATCGGCAAAAGCGGATGCAGAACGAATTCGTCTGGATGGTCTTGCGAAAGCGGACGCGGAGCGGGCACAAGGGGAAACGGAAGCGGACATCATTCGTCTGAAGGGTCTTGCGGAAGCAGAAGCAAAAGAAAAAATCGCGCAGGCGTTCGAACAATTCGGACAAGCGGCGATTCTCGACATGGTCATTCGGATGATGCCAGAGTACGCGAAAGAGATTGCAGCACCACTCGGCAACATCGATAAAATCACAGTCGTTGATACAGGTAGTGGTGAAGGGGGCGGTGCGAACCGTGTCACCGGTTACGCAACGGATTTGATGGCATCACTGCAAGAGACGTTAAAGGCGTCGTCAGGATTAGATGTCAAAGAGTTGATCGAGAACTTCTCCGGTAAAGGAACAGCAAAGCCGTTGACGGTCAACTTGAATTCCCATGATGCAGTGGCAGCGTCGAAAACAGAAGACTGATGGCAATCCGCGTCTTATTGATTGTGTTCGCACTCCTGCTTTTTCATGTCGCTTGGCCACTTCCATGGTATGCACTGGCGGTACTAGGCGGCGTCATCGGCATCATCAAAGGATACACATCAGATGACGGAATCGCGAATATATTCAATATAAAGAAGGTATCTTACTCACTTTACGATCGACAAACACGTCAGGAAGCCGTTCTTGCTTTGATATGTAGTCTGTTGACGGTCGACTTCCCGTATTGGTTCGCTGGGGTGACGACAGGAATCACGTGGCGTGATGTCGGATATGTTGGTTTCGAAGTAGTGTCGACACTTCTGTTCGCTTATGTTTTATTCCGTTTCTTATGTCTGAATCTATTCCGACCATTCTTGGAGTCTGAAAGAAGGGAGCAAAGAAATGGATAGTTTATTTTTACTGCAAGAGCGTTGGATGCTGCTGCTTCCGTTCCTCGTCGTCTTCTTGATCAACGTCGGGTTATTAATTGCCCTTCTGAAGAAGCGACGTGATTTACCGAAGCTGTTAGTCTTCGGAATGGGTGGGATGGCGATCGTGTTCATCGTCTCTTCGCTTGGATTAAGCATGGCATTGCTGTTCTTCGGATACAATTCATAAAAAAACGGGGCAGGCTCTAAACAGAGTCTGTCCCATTTTGTCGTACTATAAGATAAAAATGAGTGCCGTTAACGTGGAAGGTCATACCCAATGACGACGAGTCCCGGTCCTGTATGTGAACCAATCGCTGCGCCGGCGATCGTCAAGATGACTTCGCTTGGTGAAAACTGTGCTTCAATCAATTGTTTTAATTGTTCTGCCCGTTCGATCGAATCCCCATGACCAATCATGATTCGATGTCCGTCAATCGCTGGACGTGCTTCTTCCATCCACTCGACGATCCGGTTCATGACTTTTTTCTGACCACGGATCTTCTCTTTTGGAATCAATTTTCCGTCTTCGACTGTCAATAGTGGCAAGATCGATAAGAGACCACCAATGAAGGCGCTAGCTCGCGAAACGCGTCCACCGCGCATCAAATATTCGAGTGATTCGACTGTAAACAGATGACGAATCGTATTTACTTTGGCTTCAGCATAAGCCACTGTTTCTTCAAACGAATGCGTTTGTGCGTATTCTGCGACGTCGAGAACGAACAATCCTTGTCCTGTCGAAGCGGTTTTCGTATCGAGTACGAGATAAGGAACGTTCGGATACTTTTCTGCGAGTTCCTCTGCTAGCATCTTCGCGGTTTGATATGTTCCCGATAATTCGCTCGAGAAGGCGAGGTAGAGGAAGGGATCCCCTTGTTCGAAGTGACGCGTGAACACCTCGACCATCCGGCTGACTTCTGCTTGGAATGTCTTTGGTGCTGCACCGTCACGCATCTTATCATACAGTTGTTTCGGAGATATCGATTCTCCATCGAAGAACGTGTCTTCGTCGATCAATACGCCGAATGGCATGACCGTAAAATCATATGCATCTAACATGTCTTTTGGTGCATCAGCACCACTGTCTGTGATCAATCGGATCATCACGTTCTCTCCTTTCTTAACCTAGGGCTTTTTCGTTTCGATCAAGCATCCGACTCAAGTTGACGCCGAATCGCTCGTTCTCGAGTTCCGTCAAAGTTGCGGGCGTCAAATCAGCGTCGAGCGCAAGTAACGCTTCATATGCACGACGTAAGCACTCCTCGACTGTCAATGGAGTACCAAGCAGTTCCTCGAGTGACGCCATCGTTTCCGGCACGACGGTCGGATAAACGAATTTCGTCGTTTCACCTTGAAGCGCTGCCTCGTAAAAGTCACGGACTAAAGCGGCGCGTTGACTTCCACTTCCGTTGACACAAAGATAGATTTGAACGGCCACTCCGCCACGGACACGACGCTGGGAGATACCAGCGAATTTTTTACCGGCAATCGATAAGTCATAAGAACCGGGACAATACGATCCGACGACTTCACCAGCGACGATCGCGTCCGTTTCTTGTGCGAACATGCGGCGGACGAGCGCAAGCATCGCTTCGTAACCACTGTCGATATCGATGCCGCCGCGTTCCGGTAAGACGAGTGAAATATTCAAGACACCAGCGTCGAGGACGACGGCAAGACCACCTGAGTTACGGACGACGGGCGAGAAACCATGTTCATGCAGAACGGCTACACCGTCAGCAAGATGAGGAAGACGGGCATCCTGGATGCCGAGGACGACGGTTTCGTGGTGAATCCAAGAGCGGAGTGCGGCTCCTTCTGTTGCAACGGAAGCACATAATGTGTCGTCCATCGCAAACGATTGTGTCGCATGGAAAGCAGTTCCGAGTGACGTTTGATCAAAAATACGATAATGTTCTTGTTTTAAGAGTTCGATTCCCATAGGCTCGTTCCTTTATTGTAGATTTGCGACATCATTATAGCACAGGGTGTGTAAAGTTTCTGTGCGAAGCGCCGCGGGAGACAGGAATCCTTGGAAACAAAACCGAACAACAACGACATAGACACGATTTAAAGGAGAGAAACATATGTATCAATCATTAGGACAATTAAAGGAAACGAAGGTCTTCAAGGATCCGGTTCATCGCTATATCTATGTCAGTGATCAGTTGATTTGGCAACTGATCGGTACACGTGAATTTCAGCGACTACGCCGAATCAAACAACTCGGAACATCCTTTTTGACGTTTCATGGAGCAGAGCACACACGGTTCCATCATTCGCTCGGTGTCTATGAAATCACGCGTCAACTGATCGATGTCTTCAACGGTCGCGCCGATTGGGACGATCAGTACCGGGAGTTGACGCTGGCTGCGGCACTCTTACACGATGTCGGACACGGTCCGTTTTCGCACGCATTCGAGAACGTCTTCGGTGTTAATCACGAAACGTGGACGGAGCGGATCATTCTCGGGGATACGGAAATCAAGAAAGTCCTCGACCAAGTCGGAGACGGATTTGCGGAAGAAGTAGCATCGATCATCAACAAGACGCACCCGAATCAACTGCTTGTTACGATGATCAGCTCACAACTCGACGTTGACCGGATGGATTATTTATTGCGCGATGCGCATTTTGCCGGTGTCAGCTACGGAAAATTCGATCTCGAGCGGATGCTTCGGGTATTGCGTCCGGCCCATAATCAGATGGTCGTCAAACAATCCGGAATGCATTCGATCGAAGACTACATCATGAGGCGGTATCAGATGTATTGGCAAGTCTACCTGCATCCGGTGACACGATCGAGTGATTACCTATTAAAAGCCATTCTCGAACGGGCGCAGGAGTTGTACCTGTCCGCATATCCGTTTGCGATTGCACCAATCCATTTGATGCCGCTATTTGATCAGAAGATGGAGTTGCGTGATTTCCTTGGGCTGGATGAGACAATCGTCTACTTCTATTTTCAGCAGTGGGCGAATGAACAGGATCCAATCCTTGCAGATCTATCGGGGCGATTCGTTGACCGGAAGTTGTTCAAGTATGTCGATTATCCGGCTGAAAAACGTGAACTCGTCCACGATAAGTTGTGTGAGTTGTTCGAAGCAATCGGCTTGAATCCGACGTATTATCTGCTTGAAGATAAACTCAGTCGTCTTCCTTACGATTTATATGGAGATAACGGTGAAATCAGTAAGCAGCCGATCATGTTGCAGATGAAGGATGGGCAAATGAAAGAGATTTCGCAAGTTTCACCACTCGTTCAAGCCATCGCGACGTCACGCCAGACGGATGAGAAGCTGTTCTTCCCGCAAGAAATTTTGCACGACTTGCGCGAACATGCGAATGAGAAGATGCAAATCGACCAGTTATTGATTGGCAGCGTGACATCATGATATCGTCCGCTGTCCTTACGAAAATCTTGCAACAGCTTGGACAGGAAGGAGGAGAGGTCGAAGTCTTAAAAGGCGCGACATCCTCCCTTGTTTTTCGAGTCGGTGAGGGAATTCTTCGCGTCCATACGAATCAAGACTGGCTACATGAGGAGCCGGATCTTGTCTTGCATGAAGTGTTTGCGTTACAAGCAGCAGGTGACTTAGCACCAGATGTGTTGGACTATCAAACCGATGTTAGAGACGAAGTCCCGCCGTGGTTATATATGACCCGCTCGCCGGGAGAGATCCGGCTTGATCAGGTGGATGAGCAATATGTCGATCGACTGGCACAGATGCTTGCTGCGATTCATGCACTACCGATACCAGAATCTCGGTATGTCTATCAACCGTATGCGACAGAGCGTCACGTTCCGACGTGGACGCAGCATCCGGAGAGATGGCGTCAGCTACTTGCGGTCGAACCGGACGAAAGTCAAACGATCCGATTCATTCATCGGGATTTTCATCCGGTCAATGTGTTATACGAAATGAATGGAACGTGCCATACGATTGATTGGATTAATGCGTGTGTAGGTCCCATTGAAGTCGACCTTGCGCATTGTCGTTTGAATCTTGCCTTGCTTGAATCCATTGAGATGGCGGATCATTTTTTAAAAAGCTACCTCAAACAGACGAAACGTTCTTACGATCACGCGTGGGATATTCGGGCTGTTTTTGATTTTGGACCTGAAACGATCGACGTCTATCCGGGGTGGAAAGCATATGGAAGGCAAAACCTTAGTCAGGACAATGTTCGGGAACGCTTGGAAAAGTTTGTCTTGAAAGTCTATGAAAATAACGAAAGCGGTTACTAAATGAACTTTTCCTCTTGTAGTTCTTCGAAATATTGATTATTCTATTACTTGGAAAGAGATTAAACGTCAGACATCGTACGAATGTACAACTGATAAACAACTAATAGATAGAGGGGTACTTCATGAAATATCTTATCGCACTACTCGGACTGGCTATCGTTTTCGGCTTGGCACTCCTTGTCAGCAGTAACCGTAAAGGCATCAAATTGAAACCGCTTGCGGTCATGCTAGTTCTTCAGCTCGTACTTGGGTTCATTTTACTCAATACATCGTTCGGATATATCGTCATTCGTGGCGTCGCGAAAGTCTTTGAAAAACTGCTTAGTTATGCGGCAATCGGAATTGATTTCGTCTTCGGTGGTTTAGCGAACGAAGGCGCACAACCATTCTTCATCAATGTTTTGCTCCCGATCGTCTTCATCTCTGCTTTGATCGGGATTCTACAATTCACGAAGATTTTACCACTCTTAATGCGCGGTATCGGTTTCGTCCTATCAAAAGTCAACGGTATGGGACGTCTTGAGTCTTACAACGCGGTTGCTTCAGCTGCGATCGGACAATCAGAAGTATTCATCACAGTTAAAAAACAAATCGGTCAATTACCAGCAAACCGTCTCTACACATTGTGTGCGTCAGCGATGTCGACGGTTTCGATGTCGATCGTCGGTGCATACATGACGATGGTAGAACCGAAATATGTCGTTACAGCAATCGTATTGAACTTGTTCGGTGGTTTCATGATCGTCTCGATCATCAACCCATACACGGTTGATCCGGAAGAAGATATTCTTGAAATCGTCGAAGAAAAACAAACGTTCTTCGAAATGCTCGGCGAATACATCATGGATGGATTCAAAGTCGCAATCATCGTTGGTGCGATGTTGATCGGTTATAACGCCTTGATCGGTATGGTCAACGATATCTTCTTGATGGTTCTAAACATCTCGTTCCAAGAAATCCTCGGATACATCTTTGCACCGTTCGCTTTCATCATGGGTATTCCATGGGCGGAAGCTGTCAGTGCCGGTAGTGTCATGGCAACGAAATTGATCACGAACGAATTCGTTGCGATGTTGAGCCTTCCAGAATACTCAAAAGAATTCTCGGAACGCACACTCGGAATCGTTTCTGTCTTCTTGATCTCGTTTGCGAACTTCTCGTCAATCGGAATCATCGCTGGTGCGGTTAAAGGATTGAACGACCGCCAAGGAAGCGTTGCGGCTAGTTTTGGTCTGAAGTTACTCTACGGCGCAACACTCGTCAGTGTCTTGACGGCAATCGTCGTCAGCGTCTTGCTTTAAGAGATACACTTATAAAAGAGCAATGGATCATTGATCCATTGCTCTTTTTGTCTGTCATTTAGTCGTACCGTGCGACGCAATCCCGACACGGACGCGATGATGGGTTCCGTCACGGTAGACTTCAACGGCGAACTGCGCGACGTTTTCCCGGGGAATCGGTCCTGTCGGTGCAGTGAAGCGTGTCGCCTCGATCAACAGGTCGTCAGCAGCAAGTGCTTTGTCTTCCGTCAGTTGTGTTGGGCAGATGACGGTGAAGTCGACGTCTGCATCCTTTAAGGTCAAATAAGCTTTCAAGTGATCCTCTGCTGCAATCGTCGAGCGTCGACGGGACTCACTCGATTGGAAACGATACTTTCCTGGTTCTTCTGATGCATCGAGAATGCCTGCTGTACCGATGAAGACGATCCGTTCGATACCTACGTCCTTCATCTTCGTGACGAGATGTGGAATCGCTGTCGAGAGGACCTGCTGTTGATCGGTACCGAGACAACTGAAGACAGCGGTACTTCCTGCGAGTGCTTGTTCGAGATTGTCCGGGTTTGTCGCATCTCCCGTCAGGACGTGGAGTCGGTCATGGACCGGTAAGTCCGGTGACGTGGAACGCACGAGTGCTTGGACATCATAGCCGTCTTCTAATAACCGATCAATCAAAGGTCGACCCGTTCGACCGGTCGCACCAAGTACAGTAACAGTAGTCATAAGAATTCCTCCTTAGAGATCAAGTAGATGGGAAAAAGAGACGCACGGTAACGACCGGACGTCTCTTGTTGTTTATTTATCCGCGAACATGACGCCAGCTTGACCGTAATCTGTTTTTTCCATCTCTTCGATGAAGACCGTGATGTTTTCTTTAGGAGCATTCGTCGTTTCCGAAACCGCTTCCGTGACTTTTTCAATCAAAGCGCGTTTTTGTTCGACTGTACGACCCGATAACATTTTAACCGTAACATATGGCATGACTTCATTTCCCCCTCTAGCATGATGACGATACGCCATCAGTATAGCGCCTGTCTCTTATACACATCTCCGAGCCCAC
>NZ_WBYY01000007.1:0-40645 GCF_048985645.1 Exiguobacterium sp. A1_3_1
GAATTCGACGGCTTCGTCTCTTCTTATCGCAACACGTCAGAATGTCATCTCGACGTATTTCGTTACTTGTCGATCCATCAAGTATAACTCGATCTGTTCACGGTATGCTTTATAATGATCGGATGCGATATGCGCTTCAAGCGCCTCTTCGTCCCGATACACTTCATACAGCATGAATTGATGCTCATCCTCGATCGATTGGTGCAAGGAATAACGTAAGCATCCTTCTTCTTTTTGTGAGGCATGATAGACCGTTTGTAGAATCGGGAAAACTTGATCCGCGAGTCCTGCTTTGATTGTAAGTATAGCGTTGACGACGATTTCTCCCATGTTTCATTATCCCCTTTCGTGATTACCTGTATCTGTACCCATTTTCACGAAAAGACACACGTCAAAGGAGCTTGAAGATGCAAACTCAACTTTTTGAAGCACTTGAACAATTCGAACCGACGATGATCGCGTTACGTCGTGATTTTCATCGACATCCGGAACTCTCTTTCCAGGAAGTCCGCACACCAGAACGAATTGCAAACTTTTACGCGGAGCAGGGCATCCCTTATCAAACAGCCGTCGGAGGTCGTGGTGTCGTCGCGACGATCGAAGGCAAACAGCCTGGTCCGACGATTGCGGTCCGTGCAGATTTCGATGCTTTACCACTTCAAGAAGAGACGACGCTTGCCTTCCGGTCGATCCATCCCGGTGTCATGCATGCTTGCGGGCATGATGGTCACACGGCGATGGTGATGGCCCTTGCTGCTACACTCTATCCGTTACGCGATCAATTGCAAGGAACGATTCGAATCATCCATCAGCATGGAGAAGAGGTCTTTCCTGGCGGAGCCATCCAAATGATCGAAGCCGGCGTCCTCGAAGATGTCGATGCGATTTTTGCGACACATCTCGAAAATGATTTACCAGTCGGTACGATTGGGTTTCGGGAAGGACATACATTATGTGCAATCGACGAATTCGAAATCATCGTTCATGGTCAAGGTGGACATGCGCAAGCACCGCACAAAACAAAAGATGCGCTCGTCGCTGGAGCGCAGCTCGTCTGTAACTTACAGCATCTCGTCAGTCGACGGGTCGATCCGTTCGAGCCGGCTGTTCTCGCAATCGGATCCTTCCATGCGGGAACGGCACCGAACATCGTCACGGGTGAAGCACGCATCGTCGGTGAAATTCGGACGTTCAATGAGACATTGCGGCATCAGCTCCGGCAAGAAGTCGATCTTGTCGCCAAAACGACATGTGCCGGTATTGGTGCCACCTATTCAATCGACTTCACGACTGGTTACCCGGCGCTCTGGAATCATCCGGACGAGACAAAACTTGTTCAGGAAGCCGCTTCTTTCTTACCGGAAACATCCGTCCGGGCACTCACACCAATGATGGCTGCGGATGACTTCGCGCATTATCTAACACATGTCCCGGGAAGTTATTTCTTTACTGGCTCCGGATATACGGACGGTCGCGTCAACTATCCACAGCATCATCCGCAGTACGAAATCAACGAACAGGCGTTGTTGATTGGTGCGAAGACACTCGGAGCGACGGTTTTACGTGCCTTGAAACCTAAGGATTGACTTTATTTCTGTGTGAATGGTATCATCACAACAATGATAACGAATGACATCAACTTCATATACCCTTATCAAGAGTGGACCGAGAGATCTGGATCGATGACGTCCCAGCAACCTGCGCATAGCAAGGTGCTACGACCAGCAAAGCGAAAGCTTTGGTTGATAAAAAGCGGCGACTCCTTTTGCAACCAAGCGAAGGAGTCGTTTTCGTTTTTCTCGCTGTCAGACATACAATGGGAATTTCCCACGGAGAGGAAGAGACGGATGGAAAAAGCAACATTTGCAGGTGGATGTTTTTGGTGCATGGTGACACCATTTGAAGAATTACCAGGAATCGAGGGAATCGTATCAGGTTACATGGGCGGTCACGTCGACAATCCGACGTATGAGCAAGTCAAAACAGGAACGACGGGACATCTCGAAGTCGTCCAAATCACGTTTGATCCGAGCCTATTCCCGTACGAGCGTCTGCTCGAACTCTACTGGCCACAAACGGATCCGACGGATGCAGAAGGTCAATTCCAAGATCGTGGCACGCAGTACGCACCAGCGATTTTCTATCATACGGATGCGCAGCATGAAGCAGCAATCGCTTCCCGTGACGCCCTTGCTGCAAGCAATCGTTTCAAACAACCAATCGTAACGCGGATCGATGCCGCTTCTGAATTTTATCCGGCGGAAGAGTACCATCAAGACTTCCATAAGAAAAATCCAGAACACTATAAAAAAGATCGTGCTGCTTCTGGTCGCGATGCTTTCATCGAGCAGGAATGGAAAGATACGACGACGGTCTAATCACCTCGAACCACATACAGTAGCTGAGACTGATTTCAAACATCTCGTTCTTCCCCTACTTTCCAGTAGAAAGTGGAGGATGACCGAGATGTCACTGGAGTCAGTCTTTTTGTATGTAAACAAATGATGTCTTCTTTACCAACACCCTCACATAAATTTGTAATCGTTTACAAATGAAGTCTTTTGTTTTACGGTTAATAAAAATTAACCGGTTAAAAAGGAGATTATTGCATGGAACAAAAAGCGATTCACATATTAGAGAGCTATGAACAGTTAAAAGTGATCAGTGATCCGTTACGAACAAAAATCCTCATGTTTCTCGTCGAAAAACCACATACGGTACATCAGTTAGCCCACTTGCTGACGTTATCCCGCGCAAAGATCCTCTATCATGTACGAGAACTTGAAAAGCATGACTTGATTCGCCTCGTCCGGACGGAAGAACAGGGCGGCAATCTATTGAAATACTATCAAGCGATTGCTCGAGGCTACATTCCTGCCGATCATCTACTGAACTTCGTCGAGACGAATGAAGCGACCCGGCAGTCGTATCTCGAAGTATTGGACCGAGCAAAGACACGCGTCCTCACCGCTCCAACTACTGCTTTTTCTCCTGTGTCTTCAAACGTTGAAGACTGGATGAGCTTATCGCTTCAAAAGGAACTGACGATGTCTGAAGCCAATTTTCGGCAATTTTCTACCAAATATCGTGCTCTATTGGACGAGTTCACACAGTCCCCTTCACTAGACGAAGAAGATAAAAAACACTTCTATATCATGACGACTGCCTTTGCAATTGATGAACCACTATTTGAGAATGACGACGTCTAAACCGGAGGTGCCATATGCTGCCTGTTGAAATGGATACGCAACAATCGCTGTTTAAAAATCCATCTTTTTTATTTTTATGGGGGTCCGGTATGTGCTCTGCCCTCTCCCTATCAACCTATCTGTTTGTTGAACAATGGTATGTCATCCATACGCTAAACCAGGCGTCATATCTCGGATTCATCCTCATGGCCACCTTGTTACCCCGTATTTTTCTCATGTTATTCGGTGGCGTCCTATCCGATCGCTATAAACGTTCGACGATCATGCGCATCTCGAGCGCTTTACGGATCAGTTTCATTCTCTGTCTTCTCGCATTACTTCATACCGATCAGCTTACATTGCTGACGATTTTAGTATTCGCCTTGCTATTCGGTAGTGTGGATGCATTCTTTTCGCCGGCGAATGCTTCCTTACTGCCTACACTCGTTCCGAAAGAACAACTCACTAAAGCCAATTCACTGATTCAAACATCTAATCAAATCGCCCTCTTTTCAGGTCCGATTCTTGGTGGAGTCATCCTCAGCCATTCTTCTTACTCGCACGTCTTTCTCGTGATTTTCGGCACACTCTGTCTGACGCTTCTCTTCACGTATGGTATTCGTGAATCTAAGATCAAGCGATCGCTTCAGCATTCAGCTCTCTTTGAACTAAAAGAAGGGCTACATTACGTCTTTCACCTTCAGCAACTCAAGCAGACACTTTTTCTTGTCATCTGTGTCAATTTCTTTTTCTTTGGACCACTCTTACTCGGAATCCCCTTACTCGTTCATGATGTGCTCCAAGGAGATGCGATGGATTTAAGTTATATGCAAGGGGCTTATCAAATGGGAATGCTCGGAGGGGCGCTCTGGAGTGGTTTAACGCAGAAGAAAGAAAACGGGCTTACCTCATCGGTCCGATTGATTGGCGCCTTAGGTTTGCTTTTCTTCCTGCTTAGTCAAGTCCAGCAGATTTCGTTGTACCTGATCATCCTGTTATCACTTGGTGTCCTTTCTTCCATCATCAATATTCGCTTCATTACGTTCATCCAGTCTCAGTGTGCGGAACAGACGATGGGACGTGTCATGAGTGTCGTGAATGCCGCGTCAAACGGTCTCGTTCCATTATCTTATGCGCTTCTCTCTTTTCTACTGTCGTTTCATGTTTCAATCACGACGATCATGTTGTACTGTGGTCTTCTCATCCTTGTCCTCTCGCTTTACTTTAGAAAACGCATGATCCAGGTCAAAAACTAGTCAAAAAAAGACAGTGGATTGGAATACCACCGTCCTCGTTCTGTATTCGGTTATTACGAAACACGTTCTACTTGATCCGCCGCCTTCTCTTCCGGCGCGACGACTTGATACCGTTTCAAAACGAAGATCCCACATACCATGACGGCGAGACCGAAGAGCTGACCGAACGATAAATCAATTTGTGGTAAACCGAACCAGCCGAACGTATCAACAGCAAGAGCAAAGCTTAACTGCGAAATCAGAACGACAGAGATCGCGACGGACGGACCAAGTAACTGAATCCCACGCATGACACAAAAAACGACGCCGACACCGACAAGTCCACCAAACCAATAGAGTGGCGATACGTTTTGAATCTGTCCGATTGTTCCACCACGAAACAGAACATACGTGACACTTGCTCCGATGAAGCCAACGAAGAAGACTAGCGTCGTTGTCGCCCAAGCACCGAACGCGTCACTCATCCGGGCGTTCAATACCGTCTGTAAACTGATCAACATCCCTGCCAATACGGCACACACGATGCCTATTACCATGTTCGTTCCTCCTTACTCATAGCTATTGCCGTTCGCCTTCTCGCGAATCCTCTCCAGATCAACGATGATGATTTTCCCGCGTCGTCGAACGAGAATCTCCTCTTCACACAATTTCGTGATGATCCGATTGAGATGGCGATAACTCGTTCCAAGCCAGTCGGCGACGTCATGTAAGTTCGACGTCCGCATCTCCTGATAAAATAAACTGTCACTGGCTTCAGAAGCGATCGATAACAAATACCCTGCAAATCGCTCTTCAACTGTATACAACACATGGTGCGACGCTGATTTCGAGTCGGCATACCACTTCGCTGTGATCGTGCGTAATAAGAATTGCAGAAAGACGTTCGTTGTATTGTGCTCGCGTAAAATCGCATACGGTACGCTCAACACCTCGACATCGGTCACTGCTTCGACCGTATTCAGCACTTCCCGTTCATTGATGAACTCAGCGTCACCGATCACCGTCAGTGGTGTCTTGAATCGTAGAATCCGTTGTTTCCCTTCTGACGAGGCAGCAGATATCTTAACTTTGCCTGCGACGATGAAGTACATCCGGTCGATCGCTGCCCCTGTCGTACAGAGGAGTTCCCCTTTTTGGAAGGTTTCTTGACGCAACCAAGCGCGCGTCTCTTCCGTCAAAATCGTATCCAGTCCATACTGTTGAATGACGGTTTCCATGTTCATTTCCCCCCTTTAGGCAAGTGAGAAAATCGCAACTCCTGCAAGCATGAGACCCACACCAACCCATTGACCACGATTTCCTTGTTTTTTTAAGACACCGAACCATCCCTTTAAATCAATCACAAACGCACATAAAATCTGTGCGACGAGTAATAAACACATCGCCCATGTCATCCCGAGTTTTTGGATTGCTGTCAGTTCCGTTACGACGACTAGCACACCAATCAAACCGCCGCTCGCATAAATCCACGGTAACTGACGGAAGCCACCGATTTTCCGGTCTCGTACGAAACTATAAATGACTAAACAACCCATCAGACCAACAAAGTGGACGATCAATACGGACAACCACGGTCCGACGCCTGTCGCAAGGCGCGCATTGAATATGCCTTGCAGGGCGATGAACAGACCGCTCATCAAAGCAAACATGACTCCTTGCACGTCATCTCCTCCTTTAATCTCTACACTAGAGTAGACCTTACTCGTGCCCTACTTGAAAAGGACAAATGTCCCATTTTCAAAAAAACATGAAAAAACCCGCTGTCCACAAGTGGAATCACGGGTCCCTCACTATATGCTCATGTCGTAAAACGAGTCGTCGTTTGCTTCAGCTGTTCCTCTGCTTCCGTCATCATGCGCGTAAACAACTCCGCAACAGTCGGCACATCATGAATCAATCCCGCAACTAGTCCAGCGTTGACATACCCTTTCTCCTCATCGCCCTCAAGAGCGCCCGTAATATGATACGACTCATTCGTCTGATCAAGAAAAGCAGCAGGTGTCTCTGCTGTGAGTCGTTCGACGTAAGGACCATCAAGGACACGTCGGACGAATCCGACGGAACGTCCGATGATGCGTGTATCGGTATCGGTCGCATCCATTAAGTGCGCCTTGTATGCCGAATGAACCTTCGCCTCTTCCGTCGCGATCAATCGTGTTCCGAGCTGGGCACCAGCCGCACCAAGCAACAGAACAGCTGCTAGTCCACGCCCGTCACCAATCCCACCCGCTGCCAGGATCGGAATGTTGATCCGATCGACGAGTTGCGGAATCAAGGTCAGCGTCGTCAACTCGAGCGGTGAATTGATACCTGCCGCTTCAACTCCCTCCGCTACGAGTACATCAGCGCCTGCCTGTTCTGCCTTTAACGCCTGTTTGACTGAAGCGACAACCGCGATCGTTTTGATGCCAGCAGCTTGAAGTCGCGCTATGTAAGGTGCTGGATTTCCTGCCGACAAGGAGACGACCGGAATCTTTTCTGCGATCGCGAGATCAATCAGTGCTTCTGTATAGGGAGACACACGAATCGCAATGTTCAAGGCAAATGGTTGATCCGTCAGCATTCGTGTCTCGCGAATCCGCGACGCCACTTCGTCGACCGACAATGTCCCGCACCCGAGCGTTCCGAGTCCCCCGGCATTCGAAACCGCTGCCGTCAGCGCCGCATGACTAATGTTACCCATTCCTCCTTGGATCAAAGGATATCGAATTTTAAAGAGCTCACAAATCGGAAACATGTCTTTCCTCCGTTCTCGCCTTCACTCACATGCTATACTGACATGGAATGAATAGTAGTTCATCTTATTATAGAAACGAGGTCATTCTGTTATGAAGATTCCGTATCAATCGATTCATCCGAACGTCGCCTCCGATGTGTTCATCGCTCCTGGCGCTTATCTGATCGGAGACGTCACGATCGGTTCCGAGTCTACCGTCTGGTTCAACGCTGTCTTACGCGGTGACGAAGGACCGATTACAATTGGGAAACGATGCAGTATCCAGGACAATGCGACGATTCATCTCTATGAAGGGGCACCCGTCGTCATTGAAGATGAAGTAACGGTCGGACATAACGCAATTTTACACGGTTGCAAAATCGGACGTCGTTCGATCGTCGGAATGGGTGCGACCGTTCTTGATCATGCAGAGATCGGTGAAGAATGCATCATCGGGGCGAATACGCTAATTCCATCGGGAAAAGTTTTCCCACCCCGTTCGCTGATCATCGGCTCACCCGGTAAAGTCGTGCGTGAACTAACAGAAGCGGATCTTGCGATGATTCAGGAGTCAATTGATTCTTATGTCGATAAAGGATATGCCTTCCGAAACATTCTCGCAGAATCTGCTGAACAGAATATATCTGAATGACACGAATGCGGGGCGGATCAACTGATCCGTCCCGCTCTTTTCATTCGAATAAATGCTCACCGCTCTGCAAACAGCGGATGTTCCGCCGCGTCGTACGAGGCACTGCGTTGGGATACATCATGCGTCTCTTCAAAGATCGATTCGAAGAACCGACTCGCTGGTTGTGCGAGCAATCGGTAATATTGTTCGAACAAGAGCGCCGCATGGTGCCCGCTCCAAGCGTCCGGTAACAGTTCTTGCGGTAATCCGGGATCCGTGAACAGAAACTTCCGGTATTCATGTACGAGCATCGTCCGTTCGACGAAACACTGTTCATCCGTCATTTCTCCGAGTTGGAGCTGACTCTGATGGACGATGTATTGCCGGCTGTAATCCGTGATGAACGTCTCGTAACGCTCCTGCAATTCCTCCAGCGGAAACGCGCGCTCGACGAGGGATTGATCCTGCTTCGGACCATGGTATTCACCGACGAAGAAATCGACATACTCTTCGATCTCATACGACGCGATCAATCGTTCCGCCTCTTTTTCAAGCGGGTTCGGTGAAATCCAAACCCCGTTCGATAAGTTACCAAACCCACTCCACGTCAGTTCTTTACGGAGCTCATCGCGAATCTGCCGCTTGTCCTCCGGAATCGTGTACATCAACGTCCGCCATTTCCCGTCCCAGTCGTGCGGTGTTGATCTGTAGATCCGCCGTGCAGCCTCCTCCATCCGTTCCACCCCACGTGGTGTTAATGAATAGAAGCTTTTATTTCCTTGTTTCTCGGAGACGAGCCAGCCTTGTTTAACCATTCGGGATACCGCGACCCGAACGGCCTGCTCGTTATGTCCGAACTCTTTGACGAGTCGAATTAAACTCCCGACCCAGATTTGATTGCCGTAATGGCGAATGTAATCGCCGTAAATCGTAAAGATCATCGATTGGGTGTTCGCACTCATGGTATTCACTCTCTCTTCAGTCGTTCATAGTGTGTATCGTTAGTATACGGGTTATTTCAAACGTCGACCATCCTCATCTTCCTTCAAAGCGCGGTGGTCGTTTTTCAGCGAAGGCTTGTAGCGCTTCCTGACGATCAGCCGTCGGAATGACGACTTCATAGGCTTCCGTTTCGAGCTGTAGTCCTTCTTCGAGTGAGACATCCCGCCCTTGATCAATCGCTCGTTTCGCTTGGCGCAAGGCGATTGGTCCGTTCTGTAACATCTGATTAGCAAACTCAAGACACGTCGTCATCAACGCTTCCCGGGCAACGACGGCTGTCGCGAGTCCGTACCGTTCTGCTGTCATCGCATCGATTTTTTTCGCCGTGAAGATCAATTCCTTTGCCCGTGTCTCCCCAATCAGTCGTGGCAAGCGCTGAGTTCCACCAGCTCCCGGAATGATTCCGAAGCTAGTCTCCGTCAAGCCGACGAGTGCATCCTCGACGAGAAAACGGAAATCACAGGCAAGGATCCACTCGAACCCACCGCCGAGCGCGTGACCGTTGACGGCTGCGATCGTTGGTTGCGGCAATTGTGCGATCGAAGTGAAGACGTTCCGAATCGCAAGGACATTGCGCCGGACTTCTTCTTCGTTTAAATGCACGCGTTCTTTTAAATCGGCGCCGGCGCTAAATGCTTTCCCCGTTCCCGTAAACAGGACGACCCGCGCTTCCGGGTCGACCGATAACGTATCGACCTGTTCTTGCAAAGCGACAAGCGTCGGATAATCGAGACAGTTCAAACGTTCTGGACGATCAATCCGGACGATCGCGATATAGCCTTCTCGTTCTAAGTGAATCATACGAGTCCCTCCCGATCGACGACAAGTGCGATACCCTGTCCGACTCCGACACACATCGTCGCGAGACCATACGTCCGGTTCGTCCGGCGCATCTCATGCAATAATGTCGTCAAAATCCGCGCCCCACTCGCACCGAGTGGATGACCGAAAGCGATCGCACCACCGTTGACGTTGACTTTTTCGCTTGGTAAACCAAGTACTTCGATACAGGCAAGACTTTGAGCCGCAAAGGCTTCGTTTAACTCGATCTGATCGAGCTGTTCGACCGTCAACCCTGCCCGCCGGAGAACTTTTTTTGTCGCGTCGATCGGTCCGATCCCCATGATGGCAGGTTCGACCCCTGCCGTCGCACTCGCCCGGTAATACCCGAGCGGCGTCAAACCGAGTTCGTTTGCTTTTTCTTCACTCATCAATAACAACGCCGACGCACCGTCGTTGACACCAGATGCATTCCCCGCCGTCACGGTACCATTTGGGAATAACGGACGAAGTGTCGCCAGTTTCTCACGTGTCGTCTCGGGACGAGGATGTTCATCACGATCGAAGACGCTGACGTTACCTTTCCGGTCTGTTTGTGTGACCGCAACCAGTTCGTCCGTGAAGTGCTCTGCCTCGATGGCTCGTTTTGCGCGTTGCTGGCTTTCGAACGCAAAGTCGTCCTGCGCTTCGCGTGAGATCCCGTACTGACGGGCGACGTTCTCAGCTGTCTCCGGCATCGAATCCGTTCCGTATTGATCTGCTAAACGATCATTGACGAAGCGCCAACCGATCGTCGTATCGTACATCGTCTGATTGCCACGTGGGTTGGCCTGATCCGGCTTCGCGAGAACGAACGGTGCACGCGTCATACTTTCCGTCCCACCAGCGATATAGATATCGCCTTCACCTAAGGCAATCCCTCGTGCCGCCGCGATGACAGCGTCGAGCCCTGACCCACATAAGCGATTGATCGTCGTACCAGCGACTTCGACCGGTAGACCAGCTAGTAGTCCCGACATCCGGGCGACGTTACGATTGTCTTCTCCCGCCTGATTCGCATTGCCAAAAATGACTTCCTCGATCGTCTTCGGATCGACTTGTGGATTACGCTCAAGCAACGCTTCGATGACGCGTGCTCCTAAGTCATCTGGACGAACCTGACGCAACGCGCCGTTATAGCGACCGATCGGTGTCCGAACGGCATCGATGATGGCGACCCGTTTCATGATGTCACCTCGCGATTCGTATAGTCATAGACGCCACGACCTGTCTTACGACCGAGTCGACCCGCTTTGACATACTGTTCGAGTAGTGGTGCCGGACGGTATTTTTCGCCGAGCTTCTCATGCAGATACTTTAAGTTGTGGAGCCGAGTATCAAGTCCGACCAAGTCCCCGAGTTCGAATGGTCCCATCGGGTAGTTTAAGCCGAGTTTGATCGCTTTATCGATCTCTTCTGCTGTCCCGAGTCCTTCTTGTAACATGTAGAACGCTTCGTTTCCGACGAGCGCACTGATCCGCGAAGTCACGAACCCAGGAAACTCACGGATGACGACCGTTTCCTTCTGCATCTGACGCGCTACCTGTTCAAGAGCTGCAACCGTCTCATCCGATGTCTCAAGACCACGAACGAGCTCGATCAGTGGCATCAGATGGACCGGATTGAAGAAATGCATCGCCATGACCCGGTCCGCCCGGTTCGTAAAGGACGCAATTTCCGTTGGACTCATCGTCGACGTGTTCGTCGCAAAATAACAGTCCGGACGTGCATGTGCTTCTAGCGTTTCAAAGACTTGCTGTTTGATGCTCAGTTGTTCCGGTACTGCTTCAATGACGAGATCCGCTTGTTGTGCCGCCTCAGCTAGGTCGGTCGACAGACGCAGCCGATCGAACAATCCCTCGACCTCATTCGCGGACATCTTCCCTCGCGTGATGCCTTTCTCTGCGATGCGTTCGAGTTCTCGATAGGCACTTTGAACATATTCTTCTTTAATATCAACGAGTGTCACCTGAAATCCGCGGTGTGCGGCCACATAAGCGATGCCACGTCCCATGACGCCGGATCCGACGACGACGATTTGTTCTACCATCTAAATTCCCCCTTATCCCCTGTGCTGTTAAAAAAGGCTGGACTTCCCGACGGAACTCCAGCCTTCCCTCTTGCTTATAGTCCGAACGGATTGAGTGGACGACTGCCGTAATACGACAAGATACTTTTTGTTTCCGTGTACAGATCAAGCGTCTCGATACAGAGTTCACGACCGAAGCCCGATTGTTTATAGCCACCAAACGGTGTACCCGGGAAGGCAGAGAACGGACAGTTGACCATGACGATGCCGGCTTTGATTTGATTGGCGACACGTGTCGCTTTCGCGCCATCTTTCGTCCAAACAGCTGAGCCGAGTCCAAACGATGTATCGTTTGCTAGACGAATCGCTTCTTTTTCATCTTTAAACGGCATGACGACGACGACCGGTCCGAAGATTTCTTCGTTGACCGCTTTCATCTCGTGCGTGACGTCGGTAATGATCGTCGGTGCGTACCAGAATCCTTTTTCGTATCCTTCTGGTGCTGAAGCATGACCTCCTGTGACGATCGTTGCGCCGTCCGCTTTCGCCGACTGGACATATCCATCGATGACGTCGACTTGCTGTTGGTCGATGATCGCTCCAACGTGTGTTCCTTTATCGAATGGGTTACCGAGGACGAGTTGTTTTGTCTTCGCGACGAATTGTTCCATGAACGCTTCGTAGATCTCTTCGTGGACATACAGGCGCGAGCGCGCTTCACACGATTGACCGCTGTTATAGAAGATCCCGAACAATGAACCATCAACAGCTGCTGTCACGTCCGCATCTTCAAAGACGATGTTCGGTGATTTCCCACCGAGTTCGAGTGTGACCCGTTTTAGCGTCTCAGACGCACGTCCCATGATGTCTTTACCGACTGGCGTCGAACCCGTGAAGGCGACTTTATCGACGTGAGGATGCTCGACAAGATGGTTGCCGATCTCGCGTCCGGATCCCGGGATGACGTTGACGACACCTGCTGGTACGCCGGCCTCTAGACAAATCTCACCGAGAATGATCGCTGTCAACGGTGTCAAGGTCGCTGGTTTGACGACGACCGAACAACCGACTGCGATTGCTGGTGCGACTTTCCAAGCTGCCATCATCAACGGATAGTTCCACGGAATGATTTGTGCACAGACACCGACTGCTTCTTTTTCCGTGTAGTTATGGAATTGTCCCGGTACGTTATTGACGACACCACGATGACCGACGATCGCACCCGCATAGAATTCAAAGTCTTCAATCGCTTGCGTGACTTGTCCTTGCGCCGCTGCCAGTGATTTCCCTGTATCAAGAATCTCCAGTTCGACGATTTCGTTGAAGCGGGAACGCATGATGCTCGCAACCTTATTCAAGACTTGTGCCCGACGCCCGACCGGCCACATCTTCCACTTCCCGTGATCAAACGCATCGCGTGCCGCTTGAACGGCGCGATCGGCGTCTTCTTTCGATGCTTTTGCGACTTCCGCGATCACTTCGCCTGTTGCCGGATTGTATGTTTTGAACGTCTCGCCTGTTGCGCCCTCGACCTGTTCGCCGTTGATGAGCAAATGATAGACGGACCGTTTCATTTCAAGTGTTTTTTCATGTACTGTCGACATTGTATTCACTCCTGTTCCTGTTGATTGAAAATCGGTGATCGTTTTTCGAGAAATGCTTGCATGCCTTCTGTTTGATCGGCTGTCGCGAACAAGAGATAGAAGTTACGGCGTTCGTGCTCCATCCCATCCTGTAACGATAAATCGACGGCTTTGTTTGCCGCGTCCTTGATCAGTCGCAACGCCATGCTCGGTTGATTCGATAACCGCTCTGCCATCGCCAGCACCGTCGCTTCGACATCAGCCGTCACCCGGTTGATGATACCGAGTCGTTCCGCTTCCTCTGCCTTCATCCGGTCGCCGGTGAAGAGCCACTCGAGCGCTCGCGTCCGACCGATGCATTTCGTCAAGCGCTGCGTCCCGCCTGCTCCTGGCATGACGCCGAGTCCGACTTCTGGAAAGCCGAACTGAGTCGCGGGATCGGCGTAGATTAAATCACAAGCGAGTGCCAGTTCAAAACCGCCGCCGAGAACAAAACCGTGGACACCTGCAATGATCGGCTTTTTGATTCGACTGATCCGGTCCCAGTCCGCGAATGGATCGAGAAGTTCCATCGAGATCGGTGTCGCCTCGAGCATCTCCTCGATATCGGCACCTGCCGAAAACGACTTTCCGTTTCCCGTCAAAACGATGACCGTCACACGTTCGTCGCGGTCAAACGTCTCCATCGCCTCGACGATTTCCCGGACCATCGTCCGGTTCAGCGCATTGTATCGTGCCGTTCGGTCGAGTCGAATCCGACCGATCCGATCAACCATTTCCGTCTTAACGTACTGTTGTGTCGGCATGGACATCTTCACCAATCATCAATGTGACGAGATCCCCCGCAAAGCTCATCAAGTCTTTCCCGGACGCTTTTCCTTCGAGCGAACGCATGCCTGCTTGCATCGCTTCCTGACTTTCATAGACCATCTCGCACATCAAGTAATATTTTCCGTCTCCGCCCATTGGTGAGCCGACGATTTTCGTGACGTTCATTTCTTGCAGTCCTGGAATTTTTGCTGTCAATGGACCATGGACCTCAAAGTAATGCTGATCGAATGCTTCCTTGTTTTCCGGATGTTTGTAAAGTGCGATTAATTTTGCCATATTGATTACCTTCCTTCACATGAGAGTAGAGACGGGTTTCATCGCCTCGAATGGATTTTTACACGATTTACAGTAGAGAATACTTCGACAAGCGGTCGGTCCGAATAAGTTTTCCATCGTCACGTACGTCGATCCACAGTACGGACAGTCAATCTCCCACTTCCCTTGCTCGAGCCGAGGGGGAGCGATCCCGAATGCCTTCAATCCTTGCATGCCTTGTTCCGTGATCCGGTCCGATGTCCACGGTGGATCAAATCGGAACTGGACGTCGACCTGTTCGACATTCGGAATCACCTGCAAGGCAGATTCGGTGTTTTTTTTAATGATTTCAAGCGCCGGGCAACCGAGGAACGTCGGGAGAAGCGTGACGCGCACCAGGTAACCATGCTCCGTCGCCTCCGCGTCCATCGTCTCGACCATGCCAAGATCTAAAATACTGACGCTATCAATTTCCGGATCCTTCACCCCGTTCAGGGCTTCCCGGATTGCATCCTGGAGTGTCGTCGTCATGCTTCCCTCTCCTTTCACCACGTCGCCGTCTGATCGATCAAGTAGACTTCTCCGAGTGTCGCAAGCGCGTCGTTCAAATCTTCCGTGTGATCGCCGTCCCGCCCGTTACGCGTCATCTGCATTTCCGGAAGTGTCACGTTCAATTCGACGAGTAACGGTGTGATCGTCTGATACCAACGATCGAGTAAAATCCCTTGCCCTTCGATCAACCGCATCTCTTCGATCAATTGACCGTGTTCGCCATAATCGAACATGTCACCGAAGTCATAGAGGACTTTTTCTAGGGCTGCATCCATCTTCTGCCGCGCCGTCTCCGTCGATTGATAAAGCTGGGTAAACCACGTTTGCCAGTGCAGCAAATGATAGTACAATTCCATGTTGATCTTGACGGCAGCCGTAGCGAGTGGCTCGTAACTACTCGACTTCAAAGCATCAATCCGGATCTTTTTCGCGACCGTGTAGCAATAGTTCCGTACGACGGCGAATGCCCAGTCATATTCAGGCTTCTCCATGTAGTAGCCAGGTCCGTTGACACGTTCGACGAGAATCGAATTCTTCCGTTCATGCGCTAGTCGGACATGAGCTAATGCATCAGCATTTCCTTCGCCGAGTTCTTCGAGGAGTTGGTAATACATCGCCGCGTGTCCCATTGAATCTTGCGCAATCGAAGACGAAGCGACGTCCTCTTCGATATGCGGTGCGAGTCCGAGCCATTCCGAACCACGATACGCGTAAAGGAAATCATCATCCGCGAGTTGATAGAGTAAGGAGGCGAGTGCCGTCCGTTCGTGTTCCGTCATTTGGAATCGCCTCCTTGCCAAGACATGATCTCTTTTTCATCGAGCATCTGTTGCTCGTAATGACGCCATTTTTTCTTCAAGTAGCCGTACCCTTTCGTCGTCCGGTAGTCCTTATTATCAAGGCGTTGTAACATCTGCTTCTCATCGGGTGACAAACCACGGATATCTTCGCGTTTGACGACCCAGATGTCGACGACCGGTTCCCGGCGCATGAAGTTTTCTTGCGCCATCAACAGTGCCATCTCCTTATTCGGAGCGAGCAAGCTGAATTGATGGGTGAACGCCGCGTTCGGCGTCCGTTTGCTAAAGACTTCGAATTCGTGATAAAACGTCTCGTTCATCGTGCTTTCCCCTCTCATGCCTTCGTTTCAGCGAGTGCATCCCGTACCCAGGCGTTATTTTCATAAGATGTCCGGCGCAAGTCCAGTCGCTCTTTCGAACGTGGTCCTCCCCCTTGGATGATCGTCTTGAATTTTGTCCAGTCTGGCTGTGCATATTCCCACTGCCCTGTCTCTTCATCAAAACGTAACGTCGGATCCGGAATGACGAGTCCGAGTGAACGAATCCGTGGTACGTACTTCGTAAAGAAGTTTTGCCGTAACTCTTCATTCGTTTTCGTCCGAATCTTATAGGCGATCGTCACGTCCTGTTTCGATGTCCCGGTCGTCTCTTTCGAGGCTGGTCCAAAGAACATCAACAAGGATTCCCACCACTCATCCAGTGATTCCTGAATCATCGCCCGCTGTTCCGGTGTCCCTTCCGCGAGTGCCATGATGATCGACTCTCCGTGTTGCGCATGGAAGACCTCTTCCGCACAGATCCGTTGTAAAGCCCGTGCGTAAGGTCCATATGAAGCACCGAGCATGTTCGTCTGCGTGATGATCGCCGCGCCATCGACGAGCCAACCGATCACCCCGGCATCAGCCCATGACCGCGTCGGCATGTGGAAGACGTTGTGGAACTTCAATCGTCCTGTGAACAAATCATCCATCAAATCCCCGCGTGTCTTGCCATACGGTTTCATCAAATCCTCGACGACACGAAGCAACAGTTGTCCATGCCCCATCTCATCCTGGACCTTCGCCATGATGCCGAGCTTCCGGCGAAGTGATGGTGCTTTTGGAACCCATTCTTTTTCCGGAAGTGCACCCATGATTTCACTGATACCGTGCATCGAAATCAATTTAATCAGCGTGTCCCGGTAAAAAGCAGGCATCCAGTCATCGGCTTCGATTTTTTCACCTCGCTCGATCCGCTCCTTAAAGCGAGCCAATTTTTCCTCTTCCGTCAGTTGGACGGGTTCGAACAGTTGTGTTGCATCATACATGCTAGTTCCTCCTTTGAATCAGACGAGTGATGTCGAGCGTCGATCAACGATTCGAACGGCTTTCCCTTCCGATCGTGGTAACCCTTGATGCGGGTGACAGACGAGATCAATAGAAATGAGACATTCCGACTTGATAGCGTCACATATCGAACGCCTTTGTTGCTCCGAGATATTTTCGAATTCGATATGTAGCTCAACGGCATCGAGTCCCGCTTTACGCACGAGATGGATTTGATAATGTGGCGTCACGTCCGGTTGTTGGAGCAAGACTCGCTCGATTTCTGACGGAAAGACGTTGACCCCTCGGATGATCAGCATGTCGTCTGTCCGACCTTTGACACGTGACATCCGTGTCGTCGTCCGACCACAAGCACACGCCTCATGCGTGATCGATGCTAAGTCACCCGTCCGGTAGCGAATAATTGGAAGCGCTTTCTTTTTCAAGCTTGTAAAAACGAGTTCCCCGACCATGCCATCTGGTACCGGTTCCCCCGTAACGGGATCGATGACTTCCGTAATGAATAAGTCATCCATAATATGCAGACCTGCCTGCTCCTGACATTCCATCGCGACACCTGGTCCCATGATTTCACTGAGTCCATAAATATCGAATGCCTGTAGATCAAAGGTCTGTTCGAGTGTCTGACGCATCTCTTCCGACCAGGGTTCAGCTCCGAAGATGCCGTAACGCATGCTTGTCTTTCGTGGATCGATGCCCCGTTCGATCATGCGTTCTGCTAATCGCAAGATATAAGAAGGTGTCCCACAGATCCCATCCGGTCGGAAATCTTCGATCAACGTGATTTGGCGATCCGTGTTGCCACCGGAAATCGGTAGGATCGTCATGCCTAGTTTTTCGGCACCTGCATGAAGACCGAGACCACCTGTGAACAGTCCGTAACCATACGCATTGTGTAGCAAATCGGCTGGTGATCCACCAGCTAAGACTAAACTGCGTGCCACGGCACCGGCCCAGTCATCTAAATCTTCTTGCGTATAACCAACGACGGTCGGTTTACCGCTCGTTCCAGACGACGCGTGAATCCGGGTGATCTGTTCTCGTTCGACGGCAAATAGCCCGAACGGATAATGATCGCGTAAATCTTGTTTACGTGTGAAGGGAAACTTTCGTAGATCCTCAATCGTTTGAAAGTCATTCGCTGTCATCTGTAAGGCCTGGAGGCGTTCTTGATAGAACGGGACACGCGTGACGTGTTCCATCGTTTGACGTAATTGCTCCATCTGTAGCTGCTCCCGCGTTTGAGCATCCATCGTTTCGTGATGTTGATCGTACATACCTGCACCTCCTCATCATGTATACAATAATAAAACGGTCGTTTATTTTTAGTTATATGTTTAACGTACGACACGTTCACAATGTTGTCAATCTTGTTTTGTTAAATGCTCCCAAACGATTCTCACTTTATCACTTCAACGCACTTTATCAATAAAATAATTGGCTTAGAACAAGAGATTTCATGATAGACAGTCTTTTTTTGGAAAATATTTCTGAAATGATTTGCTCATTTTGTAACGGGTTGATAAAATATCGTGTGACAAGTGTTATACTATTTTTGGTAAGACCACTTGATTGAATAAAGATTCGGTGTTGTGAAAGGGGATCACGATGAAACTAGGATTAGCTGTCGGGGATACAGCAGAGATTCAAGCGGTCGTCTCAGAAGATATGTTTGCACGATTTGAAGGTCAGCTCGTTCATCCTGCATACTCCACCGTTTCGATGGTTTATCACATGGAATGGGCAGCACGTCAACTGATTTTGCCTTACTTAGAAGCTGGTGAAGAAGGTGTCGGGGGTGCAGTTTCACTGAAGCATCTTGGTATGGCAGCTGAAGGAACACGATTGATCGTTACCGCTACAGTAACTGCGATGACATCACGTCGCGTTGATGCTAGCATCGAAGTCCGAGACGGACAAACGATCATCGGTACAGGGGAAGTCACACAATTCATTTTAGAAAAAAGCCGGATTCAAGAAAAATTACAAAATAACGTTCCAACAAAATGAAAGCGCTTACTTATATTTGATAGAGGAGGACTCTACTATGAACATGTTAAATCCATCTACAAATCCAACGCTCTCGATCATGGAAAAAATCGCTGGTCACGAACAAGTCGTCTTTTGCAACGATCCTGTCTCGGGGTTACAAGCCATCATCGCGATTCACGATACGACGCTCGGTCCTGCTCTCGGCGGATGTCGAATGGCGCCTTACGCTTCTGTTGATGAAGCACTCGACGATGTGCTGCGTTTGTCACGCGGTATGACGTATAAATGCGCTGCCGCTGACGTTGATTTCGGTGGTGGTAAAGCTGTCATCATCGGTAATCCAGCGACGGATAAATCACCGGAGCTTTTCCGTGCTTTCGGTCGCTTCGTCGATTCGCTTGGTGGTCGGTTCTACACGGGAACAGACATGGGCACGACGATGGATGATTTCGTCCATGCTAGCCGAGAAACATCACGGATCGTCGGCATTCCGGAAGCATTTGGTGGTAGTGGTGATTCATCGATTCCGACGGCTGAAGGTGTCGTTTACGGGCTTCGAGCGACGATCGAGACGCTCTTCGGTTCAGACGACTTAAGTCGGGCAACCTATGCGATCCAAGGACTCGGAAAAGTCGGCTTTAAGGTCGCAGAACAACTGTTGCTCGCAGGGGCGACGATTTATGTCTCTGACGTCAATGAAGCCGCACTCGCAGCAATCGTAACCCAAGCTGAAATGGCTCCTGGCACGGTTCGCGTCGTCTCGCCTCACGAAATCCATCTGACGGATGCTGATATTTTTGTTCCGTGTGCATACGGTGGTGTCATTCACGCCCAAAATATTGCTCTCTTACCGTGCAAAGCCATCTGTGGTTCGGCGAACAATCAGCTTGCAGATGAACAGCTCGCGCACGTCTTGATGGACCGCGGCATCTTGTATGCACCAGACTATATCGTTAACGGTGGTGGATTGATCCAAGTCGCTGACGAACTGTACGGAGCAAATCACGAACGGGTTCTCCTGAAGACGCGTCACATCTATGACGCCGTGCTCGAAGTCTTCAAGGAGTCGCAAGCAGAAAACATCACGACGGTCGAAGCGGCGAACCGGATGTGTGAAAAACGGATGCAGATCCGGGCGAAACACAACAATATCTTCACGAATACGACAAAACCAAAATGGGATATCCGTAACCACTGAAGGAGGGACTGACATGGAGCAACATTTTCCGATTCAACGCATCATCGATGAAGAAGGTCGTATCATCGATGCCTCAAAAGAACACGATCTGACGAAAGAGCTCGCCCTCACCCTGTATGAACAGATGCATCGGATCCGTACGTTCGACCGGAAGGCAATCAACTTACAACGCCAAGGGCGCCTCGGCACTTATGCACCGTTCGAAGGACAAGAGGCGGCGCAAGTCGGTAGTGCACTGGCGTTGTCAGAGCAGGACTGGTTATTCCCGACGTACCGGGATCACGGTGCGACGTTGACGTTCGGTGCCGACATGGTGCGGACCCTTCTCTACTGGAACGGTCGTGTCGAAGGTTGCGTGCCATCTGAGAAACACATCTTCCCTCCTGCCGTACCGATTGCGACGCAAATTCCGCATGCCGTCGGTGCCGCGTGGGCGGAAAAACGAAAAGGTACGACGAACGTTGCGGTCGCCTACTTTGGTGACGGGGCGACGTCTGAAGGTGACTTCCACGAAGGGATGAACTTCGCCAGTGTCTTCCAAGCACCGGTTATCCTCTTCAACCAAAACAATCAATTCGCGATTTCTGTTCCGATCGAAAAACAGATGCATTCCGAGACGATTGCACAAAAAGCGATCGCCTACGGGATGCCAAGCGTCCGGATCGATGGGAACGATGCATTTGCCGTCTATTTCACGATGCAAGCAGCCGTTGCGCGTGCCCGTTCTGGCGGTGGACCAACATTGATTGAAGCCGTCACATGGCGATTTGGTGCGCATACGACAGCAGATGATCCAACGAAATACCGTGATCAAGCTCGCTCGCGTGACCGGGTCGATCCGCTCGATCGACTTGAACAGTTCTTAAAACATCAAGGCTACTTTGACGAAACCTGGATGCAACAGCTGCAGGAACGGCACCAGGCAGAAATCGAAGCTGCAGTAACTGCGATGGAGCAATTCAAGGCACCAGACGTCAATGATCTGTTTGACCATACGTACGCGACCTTACCGGTTGATGTCCAGCAACAAAAAGAAGCGTATCTGCTAGCAAGGGGGAAATGAGATGGCAACACCAATCAATCGTCAAACAGAGATGACACTCGTTCAAGCTGTCACGGATGCCCTGCGGACAAAATTGTCGGAGGATGAGACAACCCTCGTCCTTGGAGAAGACGTCGGAAAAAACGGTGGTGTCTTCCGAGCGACGGACGGCTTACAGGAAGAGTTCGGGGAAGACCGGATCGTCGATACACCGCTCAGTGAAGCCGGCATCGTCGGTACGTCGATCGGTCTTGCCATCAATGGCTTTAAACCGATCGTCGAGATTCAATTTCTCGGCTTCATCTACCCTGCCTATGAACAAATCATGACGCACGTCTCCCGGATCCGGATGCGAACGATGGGACGGTACAGTGTGCCGATGGTCATTCGTGCGCCTTATGGTGCCGGCATCCGGGCACCGGAAATCCATTCCGACAGCACAGAAGCACTCTTTACATCGATGCCTGGTCTCAAGGTTGTCTGCCCGGCGACGCCATACGATGCAAAAGGGTTATTGATTGCTGCGATTGAAGATCCAGATCCCGTGTTGTTCCTTGAGTCGATGCGCAGTTACCGCTCATTCAAAGAAGTCGTACCGAGCGAATCGTATACCGTTGAGATCGGAAAAGCGCGCTGCGTCAGCGAAGGGACGGACGTGACGTTGATCGCCTGGGGAGCAATGGTTCAAGTAGCCCAAAAGGCAGCAACTGCTGCAAAGGAACGCGGTATCTCTTGCGAAGTCCTCGACTTACGAACGCTTTATCCGCTCGACCGGGAAACGATCGCTGCTTCCGTTCAAAAGACCGGTCGTGCCGTCATCGTGCATGAAGCCGCAGCAATGGGTGGTCTCGGTAATGATCTCGTGACGTTGATTAATGATACGGCGTTTCTTTATTTACGGGCACCGATTGCCCGCGTGACCGGTTTTGATGTTCCGGTTCCACTGTTCGCCCTAGAAGACCATTACATTCCGACGCCAGAACGTGTCCTTGCGACGATTCAGCGTACGGTCGAGTTTTAAGGAGCTGAATGCCATGATCGAAGTTAAATTGCATGATGTCGGTGAAGGAATGACAGAAGGTGAAATCGCCCATTATCTCGTTCAAGTCGGAGACCATGTCACGACGGATCAACCGGTCGTCGAGGTCGCGACCGATAAGATGGTCGCCGAACTACCGGCTCCCGTCTCCGGAATCGTCAAGGAAATCATCATCCCGGTCGGTCAGACGGTGCAAGTCGGTACGACGTTATTGCACATCGAAGCAAGTAACGCTTCCGACATGCCGGTCGCGGTAACACCTGAAGCGTCGCCCGCTCCTGAACCAGCATCGGTTGCTGTCACCGCCCCACCTTTTCAAGTTTCTCCAGCAAAACGGGTCCTTGCGACACCATATACACGAAAAATCGCTCGTGATCACGGGATTGATATCGAAACTGTCACGGCTTCCGATCCATCAGGTCGAGTCTCGGAGGACGATGTGCTTCGCTTCGTCCAGACTGCTACTGCTCCACAAGAATCAGTTGCGCCGATCATTGAAGAGGTCACGTACCAAGAGACCTCACCGGAAACGATTCCGTTCCGCGGCATTCGCAAGCAAATCGCGAAAAAAATGACCCGGTCGCTGTACACGATTCCCCATGTCACTCACTTCGAAGAAGTCGATATGACGCGTTTGCTTGCACTACGTGCCGAATGGAAAGCAGCTGGACGAAACATCAACGTCAACGCCTTCTTCATTAAAGCCTTGATTGTTGCCTTAAAAGAGTATCCTGTCTTTCATGCCAAACTCGATGAAGCAAATGCATGTATTCGATTAGAGCAGGATTTCCACTTTGGCATGGCAACCGAAACACCGGACGGGTTGATGGTTCCGGTCATCCGTCATGCCGATCAGCTCTCACTGACGGAACTGCATGAACAATTGGTCGCGTTGCAACAACGTGCTCAAAACGGTGCCTTGCGCGCAGCGGATTTAAAAACAAGCACTTTTACGATGAGTAATGTCGGTCCGCTCGGCAGTACGGGAGCAACACCGATCATCAACTATCCGGAGACAGCACTGATTGCCTTCCATAAGACGAAAAAACGAGCCTGTGTCGACGAGAACGATCAAATCGTCGTTCGCTCGATGATGAATTTGTCGATGTCGTTCGATCATCGTGTCGCAGACGGGGCAACGGCTGTTGCCTTTACGAACCGATTCGTGTCACTGATTGAACATCCGACTACCCTACTTCTGGAGTTGATCTAACATGGTTGTTGGCGAACTTACACAAGAACGGGATCTTCTGATCATCGGTGGAGGTCCCGCAGGTTATACGGCAGCGATCCGTGCTGCACAAGGCGGTCGAAACGTTACATTGATTGAACAAGCTGAACTCGGTGGACTTTGTCTGAACCGAGGCTGTATCCCGTCCAAGGTCTATGCGCATGCGGCAGAAGAGATGTTACGCTTGCCGCATCTTGAAGACCTTGGATTCAACACTTCTGCTGTCCATGATTTCAGCAAACTGAATGCTTACCGAAATCGTGTCGTGCAGCAATTACGTCAAGGAGTGGTCGCCCTCTGTCAGGCGAACCAGATTGAGCATATCTCTGGTGCAGCCTCCTTCCTGTCAGAGGACCGGATCGGCGTCGAATCGGGACATCAGTTCGATACGTACCGATTTCAAGACGTTATCATTGCGACCGGTAGTCACAGCATCCAGCACGAGGAAGCGTGCCGTTTGAATGCCGAACAGCTTTATCAACTCGAGCAACTACCAGAGAGCTTATTGATCATTGGATCTGACACGTTAGCACTCGAAGCGGCCGCCTGTTTCCATGCACTTGGGACAGAGGTGACGTTGTTCGCGGATCAATTGTCACTCGAACCTAGCCTTGAAAAGGAACTGAAGCGGACATTCAAAAAACAAAAAATCCGTCTCGTGTCGGATGTCGTGACACGTATCGAGGCTTCATCGGACGCGACCGTCACCGTCATGAAAAACGGAGAAGAAGTCGCCTATCAGGGTGCCTATCTGTTCCAGTCTCTTTCCCGGATCCCGAACAGTTTGACACTCGGTCTCGAACGGATCGGTGTGACGCTTGCAGAAGACGGGACGATTCCAGTTGACGCAACTGGACGAACGAATCAACCGCATATTTACGCAATCGGTGATGTGACACCAGGTCCACAGCTCGCCATCCGTGCGATTCATGAAGCGAAGCGAACGGCAGCTCACTTGTCTGGTCAAGACGTCGATTCAACGACACCGTATTACCCGACGGTTCTACGGACCTTCCCACCGATTGCTTCGGTCGGGATGACAGAACAAGAAGCGGTCGAAGCCGGACATGCTGTTCAGAGCGGACAGTTCCCGCTGAATGCAAACGGAGCGACTACGATCGAAGGTGGCAGTGGGTTCGTCAAGGTCATCGCTGACGAGCAGACATCACTGATCCTTGGTATTCACATGATCGGGGACGATGCTCATCGTCTCGTCGGACAATTCACCCAAGCGCTGGAACTGACAGCAAAACGGGAGGATCTCCTCTTCCCTGTCATGGCCCATCCGAGTCGAAGCGAAGCCTTGACGGAATCGATGGAAGCCTTATTTGGTCAATCGATCCATCTTCCACCACGTCAACAAGTCGGTTCGCGCGCGTAATCCAAAAAAGGTGCCTCTGCGTCAGAAGCACCTCTTTTGGATTCATCACTTCATTTCGCGTAGAAAGGAAAACATGTCATGGAACTGTACTTCACTCGTTTGCACTGGAATACGCATACGTTTCCGGTCGCTGCTACAGCAGATGGTCTCTGTTATGTCGGCGCTTGGGATGAACCGGAGGATTTATTCGACGACTGGTCGCGGAAACACTTCCCCCGAGCCGAGCGGGTTGCTTCTGACACCGCGCTTGCTCCGTATACGGAGCAGCTACTGGCTTATCTGAATCAGCAGTCGACGACACTGTCCTTTCCAATCGCACCAGTCGGTACCCCGTTTCAACTTGAAGTCTGGCATGCTTTACGCGCGGTTCCGTACGGTCAAACCGCCACCTACTCCGATATCGCGGAACGTCTCTTTCGACCGAACGCGACTCGCGCGATTGGCACAGCAATCGGAAAAAACCGATTACTGCTCGCGATCCCATGTCACCGGATCATCGGCAAAAAAGGCGATCTGCTCGGCTATCATGGTGGTCTGAATATGAAGCGTACACTACTCGCGCTCGAGCAACGCCTCTAATTCTCGTCCCCCTTCGCTGAAAGATAGAGCGAACAGAATCCCGAACGGGTCGCGGACTTGCGCATACCAACCTCCAAAGTCTGCTACCGCAAGGGGTGTGACGATTTGACCGTCTGTCGTTAATTGCAGATACACTTGCTCGAGCTCTTCAAGCGACGTAAAAGTCAACAACAGATGGAGCGAAGAAGAGGTATTCGGTGCGTCACTCTCGTCCCAGAGCATCAATTCAAACGCCCCATTGGATAAATGCGCGTGGTAGACGGTATCTCCTGCTTCATCCATTATGATACGCCGACGTGTCATCGCAAATACGTTTTCGTAGTACACGATCGCCTGCTTGGCTTGTCCCGCAAAAACGAGACAAGGAGTAGCGGCATACTGCATGGAAAGCCCTCCTTTCATTGTGGTTTAGTATCACCTTTCGCACTTTTCTTCCCGATTTCCTTCTATACACAAAAAGCCCCACTTTCCTGTCCAACCGAACATGGAAAATGGGGCTTCTTCTTCGAATCCATTAAGACACTACACCAAAGCGATAAGCTGTTTTCCAGTGATAGGTCTCACCGGGTGACAACAAGATTGATGGAAAAGCAGATTCATGGACTGCATTCGGATGGACTTGTGCTTCAAGGCATAGACCAAGTGATGGTCGAGCCGGAACACCATGAACCGTATAATCAGTCAGCAGTTGCGTTCCAGTATAGAGCACGACCGCCGGCTGATTCGTTGTCACGTCGACGAAACGACCGGACACCGGATCTTCAAGTCGAAGTATGTCATCCCGTAATACGAAGGGATGATCATAGCCGTTTCCAACTGCAATCGTCTCGGGATGCTCAAGCGTAATCCCGTCACGAATCGACTGACCGTTTCGGAAATCGAACGGGGTTCCGGAGACGTCCCGTTGTTCCCCTGTCGGCAAGCCGTCTGGCTGGACCGGTAAGTAGCAGTCGCTTGGTAACGTCAAGACATGATCCAACACATCCCGCTTCGCATTTCCCGATAAGTTGAAGTACGTATGATTCGTCAGATTGAGGGGTGTCGTCTGATCCGTCACGGCCGTCATCTCAAGCGTCAGTGTCGTTCCCTCTAATCGATAATACACGTCGAGTGTGACCGTTCCCGGATAACCTTCTTCTCCATCCGGACTGTTCAAGCGCAAATGGAACAATGTATCCGTCGCTTCAATGACATCGAACCATGCTTGATCGAATCCGTGAATCCCCCCATGCAGATGATTCGCACCGTCGTTTGCGACTAGCGGATAAACCTCTCCCGCTACTTCGAAGCGTGCTTGTCCGATTCGACCAGCGACGCGTCCGACGATTGCCCCGAAGTAAGGCGAATGCTGTTGATAATCTTTCACCGTTTCAAGACCGAGGACGACACTTTCCAAATGCCCCTCCCGATCAGTCGTCCGGATATCTTGGATGATGCCGCCGTAGTTCCAGAGTGTCACTTCGATGCCTTCCTGGCGTAACGTATGTCGGATCAACTCTTTCTCAAGTAGTTGTGTCATCGTTGTTCCTCCACCGGTTGGCGCGTCACGAGTTGAACGAATCGTCCGAACGCCGCCTGACCTGCTTCCGTCTGTTTAAAGACGCCACAGTCCTCGAGACCACGTACGAATTTCGCAGCGACCGCTTGCTCGACGTACATCGTGACATCTTGACCGTCATACGCTTGTTTTAGTTCTTGCGCCCAGTCAGCATGCGCGACTGCCACTTCGTCGACTTCACCTGTGATGAACTGTTCGACCTGTTGCAACTCTTGAAGCAGGCGTGCCGGTAAGACTGCCAGTCCCATCACTTCGATCAAACCGATATTTTCCCGTTTGATGTGGTGAATATCGGCATGCGTATGGAAAATACCGTCCGGATGTTCTGCTGACGTCCGGTTGTTCCGTAAGACGAGATCGAGCTCGAATTGTCCATCACGTTGACGGGCGATCGGCGTCACCGTATTGTGTCGCGTCTCACCGGTATGTGAACGGATCTCTTGGCTCTCATCCGTATACGTCAACCACGTCTCATAAACGGTCGTCGCAGTATCGAGTAGTGCCGACGCATCTTCACTCTTCAGACGCAACACACTCAGTGGCCAGTGTAAGGTTTCGCCAGTGACTGTCGGCTGATCCGGGAACGTAAAGGATGTTAATGCGTTTGCCCGGTCCATCGCAAACGTATAGCGTCCACCTTGATAATGATCATGCGTCAGAATCGATCCACCGACGATCGGCAGGTCCGCATTCGAACCAGCAAAGTAATGTGGGAACTGCTCGACGAAGGCGAGCAGACGTGCAAACGCATCCCGATTAATGACCATGTCACGATGTTCCTGCGACAAGATGATGCTATGTTCGTTGTAATAGACGTATGGTGAATACTGCAATGCCCACGATTCTTCCGTCAGTGTCAACGGAACAATCCGGTGGTTCGCACGGGCTGGATGATTCGCACGCCCCGCGTAGCCAACGTTTTCGACGCACAACAGACACGTTGGATAGTTCGACGCCGTTGGTGCCTCCGTCCGAGCTGCTGCGATTTCACGTGGATCTTTTTCCGGCTTCGATAAGTTGATCGTGACATCAATCGTCCCGTAAGCCGTATCCGCTTGATAGCGTTTATTCTTAGCAATTCGTTTTGTTTGGATGTAGTTACTCGCTTGGCTGAGTTGATAAAAGTAATCCGTCGCCGCTACTGGTGATTCAGCGTACAGACGCCGGAATGTCGCTGTCACGTCAGACGGACGGGCGACGAAGACATCCATCACGTCTGCAGCAAACTGTTCTTTATCCTCAAGGCGCGCCGGTAGCTGTCCGCTTGTGATCAACACTTCAATCATGTCGTCCAAAATATCCGGAATTGGACGTGATGGTACGTCTGCCTGTTCTTCATAATCGGCTTGACCAATTTGTGCTAGAATTCGATTTCGGGCATAGATCGCATCTTCCGGTTCAATCAAGCGTTCCTGGATCGCTTGTGCTACTAACTGTTGGATGAGTTCATTCATCGCCGTCACTCTCCTCTTTCTGTCTCTCTATTAACGAACGCTCGTCCGGTATCCTTCTGGGTTGTGCGCATGCCAATTCCAAGCATCACGGATGATCGTTTCGATATCGGTGCGTTGTGGTATCCAGCCGAGAACTTCTTTTGCTTTGGCGGATCCAGCGATTAAGATACTCGGATCCCCTGCACGACGTTCAATGATTCGTTCTGGAATCGGATGTCCTGTCACGCGACGGGCTGCCTCGATGATTTCCCGCACGGAAAATCCTTGGCTTGAACCGAGGTTAAAGACCGTACTCTCGTTTCCATCAGCTAAATAATCAAGTGCCCGCACATGTGCGTCAATTAAGTCCTCGACATGGATGTAATCACGAATGCATGTGCCATCCGGCGTTGGATAATCATCGCCATAGATCGAAATTTCTGCCCGTTGTCGGTTGGCGACTTCAAGGACGAGCGGAATCAAATGTGTTTCTGGTGTATGGTCTTCTCCGATTTCCCCCGTTGTACGCGCACCGGCGACATTGAAGTAACGTAACGCAACGTAACGTAAGCCATACGCTTGTTCAGACCAGCGCATCATCTTCTCCATCATCAACTTCGTCTCGCCATATGCATTCGTCGGACTCGTTTCCGCTGTTTCGAGAATCGGCATCTGTTCCTGTTCACCGTATGTCGCTGCCGTCGAAGAGAAGACAATTTGTTTGATGTCGTGAGCAATCATCGCTTCGAGCAACACTTGTGTCCCGTAAACGTTGTTATCAAAGTAGCGTAATGGTTCCGTCATCGACTCGCCGACGAGTGAAAAAGCAGCGAAATGAACGACTTGTTCAATCGTCTCTTCCGTAAAGACGCGATCGAGAAAAGCACGATCGCGTATATCTCCTTCATATAAACGTGCTTGCGGGTGAACCGCTTCACGATGACCGGATTGCAGATGGTCGATGACGACGACATCCTTTCCGGCATCAATCAATTGATAGACGGCATGGGAGCCGATATAACCAGCTCCACCTACGACTAACGTTGCCATTTAGATGACCTCCCGTTCGATTTCACGTGCTCCATCACCGACCGTCGCCGTATAGAACGTCGCCGGGTATCCGATCCGTGCTTCATAGTGTTCGCCGACAGATTGTTTGAACGCATCGACTACCTCGTCTTCAACGATCGCAATCGCACAGCCACCAAAACCAGCACCTGTCATCCGTGCGCCGAGTACGCCCGGTTGCTCCCAAGCGGCTTCGACGAGTGTATCGAGTTCAATCCCTGTCACTTCATAATCTTCGCGTAACGAGACGTGTGACGCATTCATCAACTGACCGAACGTCGTCAATTCTCCCGCTTCGAGTGCCGCTAGCGCCTGAAGCGTTCGTTCATTTTCTGAAATCGCATGGCGAGCTCGACGCATCAAGATTTCTTCTTCCCACGCCACTTTTGCGAATTCTGACGTCGTCCATTGTCCGAGTGCTTCCCGTGGCGTGAATTGATTGAGATAAGCGAGTGCTGCTTCACACTCTGCACGGCGTTCATTGTATTTTGAATCCGCTAGTTCACGGCGTTTGTTCGTATTCATGATGATGATCGTATATCCTGTCAAATCGAGTGGGGCATACGTATAATCGAGCGTCTCACAATCGAGCAACAATCCCGCTCCTGCTTTTCCCATACCGATCGCAAATTGATCCATGATGCCACTGTTGACGCCAATATAACGGTTTTCGACTTGTTGACCGAACCGGACGAGATCAAGACGTGGAATCTCTAATCCGTATAATCGATCGAGCAAGACACCAATGACGAGTTCAAGCGAAGCCGATGATGAAAGACCTGCCCCGTTCGGGATGTCACCTTGAATCAGGATGTCACATCCCGTATCGATTCGGTATCCTGCTTCCTGTAAGACTGTAATCATACCCTTCGCATAGTTCGCCCAACCGTGCGTCGCGTCATACGCAAGTTCGTCGAGCGCGACTTCGATGATGCCGTCTTGCTCGAAATTCAGTGAGTAGAAGCGGAAGCGTTGATCGTCTCGTTTTCGTGCGATTGCATGCGTACCGAACGTCAACGCACATGGAAAGACGTGACCGCCATTGTAATCCGTATGTTCGCCGATTAAGTTGATCCGTCCTGGTGCAAAGAAGCGATGCGTCGACGGTAAGCCAAACCGCTGTTCAAATTGTTCTTCTAACGTCTGGTCTGTCATACGATCGTCTCCTTTGATTCGAGTAGTGAGAGCGCACGGTGGACTGGCTGAATCCGCAAGCAGCGGGCTTCATAGTCCGTCGTGTATGAGAATGTCAAGCCTTGCTGCATCAAGTAAGCGCCGCTTAACGTCCGGTCCTCGACTTGATAACGCATTGCTGGGTCGAGTCCTTTTAGCTTGAAGTGATACTGATGTGTTCCGTATTGTCGAAGTGGCGCGATCGCAAGTAGGACCGTTTCTTCTTCTGATGTATACTGCATGACGCTTGGCGTCTGTTGTGTAAAAGCAGATAAGCGATACTGGATACCGCGTTGAATCGTCGGACGAATCGCTTGATATGTCTCGATCCAGCCTTTTGCTTCCGCAAGTTCATCCGTTGACCATTCGCTTAAGTTACCACCAATGCCGAGTGTGCCTTGCATCGAGGAGACAAAGCGTGTTGCAAGCGGTACGTTGCGTCCATTTAACCAGTTCGGTCCGTCCGTCACCCAACAGCTCATCATTTTCGCGTTGTAAGCATACGAGAAGTCGTACTGAATTTGTAAGCGATCGAGTGGATCGGTGTTATCACTCGTCCAGACTTGTTCCGTCCGTGAGAGGATTCCAAGGTCAATCCGTCCGCCACCACCTGCACAGGCTTCAAAGTCGACCGTCGGATGCAAGCGACGTAATTCATCAAAGATTCGGTACAACGCATCGACGTGACGTTTCCATAATTCCTGTTGGCGATCCGTCTGGTCTTTTGGAACACCTGGTTCTGAAAAGGCGCGGTTCATGTCCCATTTGATGTAGTCGATTGCGTGACGTGTCAGCAAGTCGTCCATCATCTCGAGAATGAATTGCTCGACTTCTGGTAATCCGAGGTTTAAGACGTATTGATTCCGAGACGTCGTCCGGACTGCATCGCGCGCATGGTAAATCCAGTCTGGATGCGCCCGGTATAGATCAGAATCCGGATTGACCATCTCCGGTTCGACCCACAGACCGAATTGTAACCCTTGTTGTTTCACATACGAGATCAAAGGCTGAAGACCGTTCGGGAACTTTTCTCGATTGACATGCCAGTCACCGAGTCCCGCTTGATCGGTATGGCGTTCACCGAACCACCCGTCATCGACGACGAACAGTTCACAGCCGATTCCTGCTGCCAGATCAACGAGTTCACGTTGACCAGATTCCGTGACATCGAAATACGTCGCTTCCCATGAGTTATAAAGAACCGGACGATCGGTCGCACGTGGCATGATGACGTCACGCTGAAAGGCATGCGCATGGGCGCTCATATCCGCGAAACCGTCCGCATAGCCGATGTAGAACGTTGGTGTCGTCAACTGTTGTTGATGTGATAGTTTCCAACTGAAGTCAAACGGATTCATGCCACCTGATAGCTGAACGAAACCGAACGCATCTTGTTCGACGTGAATCGCCCAGTTACCGGAATAAGCAAAATGTCCGTAGACGACTTCACCGCCATCTTCTGTCGCGTCCTGCTCGAGTGCGAACCAAGGGTTCGCTTGGTGACTTGTCACTCCACGTCGACTTTCAATCGTCTGGCGCCCTGGTGTCACTGGTGTGATCTGTTTCTTGAACTCACCTGTCCACATGCCAGCGAAGTGATGCAGTTTTAAATTCGGTTGATGCCAGCGTCCCATCGCAAAGGACTGGGCTGCTGTTAAACGAACAGGTAATCGACCTGTGTTTTCAACGACAATCGAACGACCGATGATGTCGTAATCAGCGAACACTTCGTACTGAACCCCGACACGCATCTCCTGCAAGGGATCAAACAGCCAGAGTGTCAATTTCGTTTCCGTCTGTTCGGAGCGCTCAAACTGGAACTGGTGAATCCGCTGTCCATCCTCTCGTTCCGATTTCAAAGTTGGCTCCGTATACAACATCTCGCCGAATGGTACGAAATCGTACGTCGCGACGCCGTCTGGTGATTCAAACGAACTGTGCGCGACGACTGGACTCGGTAACGCTTTATAATCATCCCGGTATGGTAACTTGGCACCGAAATAGGTGTGAATCAGCTTACCGTTCGCACCGACCGTCACGACGTGAGCGACCCGTTTCCCTTCGACGACGAAACGACGTCCTGCTACTTCAAAGATTGCCATGGTTCTCTTCCTCCTTACGTCGTCAGAATCAGTGTCTCAAGTGGTGCGAGCTGGACCGTTCCACGATATGTCTCATCTTTTGTCAATGCTTTGTATGTTCCGTCTAACGTGACGTCCCGCGTTTCTTTCGTGTCATGGTTCATCAAGAAGAGGAAATCACGTTTTTCGCCGTGACGACGCACGATTTCGACTTGATCCGGCGCCTCGATCATCTCGATGCCGGCCTCAGTGAACGCTTGACGGTAAATCGTATCAATCATCGCGTCATCAATCGATGAGCCGATGTAGGTAATCATTCCTTTATAGGCATTGCGCGTCACAGCCGCTACACCCTCGTAGAACGTATCTTTATAAACAGCAAGCGTCTCTGCTGTCGTGGGTGTAATGAGGTCACACCAGAGGCGGGCTGTTGAGGATTGTCCTGCCATCTCGCCGATGCCTGTCACCTGATGTTGCTGAACGGATTGGAGTGACTCGTATTCGTCGATCTCGATGCCCGCATACGGCGCGAACTTACCTGGTAACGTCGTCGGTACGACATGGTTCCGTGCATCCTTGACGCCTGTCCGGTACGTGAAGATGACGTGACCGCCTTGTTCCATGTACGCAATCAAGGCATCATCGAACGTTGGATTCGTTAAGAAATAGAGTGGAACGATGATCAGTTTATAACGAGATAGATCATCACCTGGGAAGACGATGTCGGTTGCGACTTGCTGACGAACCGCTCCACCATAGAAGCGGACGAACTCCGTCCGGAAATCAAACGCATCACTGTGTGGCTGGTGTGTCCACGCCCAGACGTTTTCTTGATCGAAATAGACACCGACTTTCGCGTCATAACGGCTCGCGTTGATCTCATCGCCATACGTATTCAGTTCCGTCATGATTTGTTTGACCTCTTCGAATTTCCGCTTCGGTTTGCCGTCATGATCGATGATGCCGTGACAGAACTCCTCTGTTCCGAAATGAGCAGCCCGGAAGCGGAAGTAGACGATCGCTTCTGCTCCCCGCGCGACCGCTTGGTACGTCCAGAGGCGAATATGTCCTGGTCGTGGCAAGTAACCGATTTTACTCCAGCCTTGTGCGCCACTCAACTGTTCCATGACCCAGAACCCTTTTCCTTGCTTCGAAGAGCGGCACAGATCGTGATCGCTCGCCATCTTCTCGAACCGGTTCGGCTCCGGTAGTCCACCCCAGACTGGGTAGTTATCGAACGCCACGTAATCGAGGTCTTGCGCCATTTGTTGTTGATTGACCGCCATGTCACTGTAGACCAGATTGTGCGTGATGAAGACGTCCTCTGGAATGTAGCGACGTAAGACATCAACTTGTAATTTGTTGTAGTACGTATAGCCTTCGGCACAGAAGCGATCGAAGTCGACGAGCAAGGATGGGTTGTGTTCCTGATAGACTTTACGTGGTACCGGGATTTGCTCCCACGCCGTGTACGTCTGACTCCAGAAGACGGTTCCCCACGCTTCGTTCAAGGCATCAAGCGTTCCGTAACGGTTCGCTAGCCAACGCTGAAAAGCAGCGCGGTCGACATCACCGTAAGAACGATCCGATTTCTCATGCCCGTATTCATTATCCGTTTGCCACCCGATGACACGAGGATGTTGACCGTATCGTTTCGCCATTTCTTCCGTGATCTTGACGGATAGACGCTGGTACGTTTCGCTGTGGACCGTATAATGGCGACGAGCACCAAAGCTGATCGTCACACCGTTCTCATCGACCGGTAAGATTTCTGGATACTTCGTACATAACCAAGCCGGTGGTGTCGCAGTTGGTGTCCCGAGTACGATATCGAATCCTTCCGCACTCAAGCGTTCGATGACGTCATCCCAAAAGCTGAAGTCATAGACGCCTTCTTCCGGCTCCATCATCGACCAAGCGAATTCCGCGAGACGAACGACGTTGACGCCAAGTTCCTTCATCAGTCGGAAGTCTTCCTCCCATAGTGCTCGTGGTGTTTGTTCTGGATAATAATCGACTCCTAAATACATTGTGCTCCCCCTTACGCAAAAACAATTATTTTACTGCACCCGCCGTCATTCCTTTTTGGAAGAAACGTTGGAAGAAGATATAGAAGATCATCGTCGGTAAACTGATCAAAACAAGTGACGCGTAGATTTTTCCTGGATCCCCACCGAGCGCATCTTTGAAGAAACTTGGTGCCATCGTCACTGTCTGATAGGCAGGATCCGTCATGAACGTAAGAACCATCAAGTATTCGTTCCATGAGTTAAGGAACGCATAGATTAAAGCTGTTGCGAGCGCTGGTTTTGCGAGTGGTAGCATGACTTTGAAGAAGACTTCAAGAATCGTCGCTCCATCGATATACGCCGCTTCCATCAGTTCGTTTGGTAGTTCATCGAAGTACCCTTTGATGAGCATCAGACCGAATGGTAAGAAGAATGCGACTTCCGCTCCGATCAGTCCCCAGTGGTTGTTCAGTCCGTCAAACGAACGGAGCGTGAAGAACAATGGAACGATCATCGAAGCGACGGGTAACATCAGACCCGCTAAGACCATGTTGAACAACAGGCGTTTTCCAGCAAACTCAAGTTTCGAGAAGGCGAACGCCGCGAATGCCAGAATCGTGATCGAGATGATGATCATGAAGAAGGCAACGAAGAAACTGTTGAAGACGAACGTTGGGAAGTTCGGGTTTTGCAGTGTCGCGATATAGTTGTCGAATCCATTGATTCGGAGACTCTCTTTGAACATGACGAAAATCGGGAATAACCAGACGATTGATGCCAGCACCAATACAAGGTTGATCATCCAGCGGCTTTTTTTAGATTCTACATCCATGGGTCGTTCCTCCTTAGTTATCCATTTTCTTTTGTACGCGCAATTGGAAGTACGTGATGAGTAAGGCAATCGTCAACAGGATGATGGCAACAGCACTCGAGTAACCGACTTCCTGTTGCAACATCGATTTCCGGAATAGATAAGTCGAAATGAACTCCGTCGACGATCCCGGTCCGCCGGCTGTCGTGATCCAGACTAAGTCAAACGTCTTCAGACCACCGATGACACCGAGGATCGAAAGTGTGAACGTCGTTCCTTTCAAGTTCGGGAAGACGATGCTCCACAGTGTCCGGAAGAATCCAGCTCCATCGATTTTTGCTGCTTCGAAGATTTCCTTCTCAATCGTCAACATCGCCATGTAGTACATGACCATTGAAGAACCCGTCCACTGGAAGATGTTGATTGCAATGACGGAATAAAGCGCGATATCCGGGTCACCGAGCCAGTTCTGTTCGAGGCTACCGAGACCAATTGCACGGAGGAACTCATTGATGTAACCAAACTGGAAATCATAGATTTGTGAGAATGCCGCACCGAGTACGACAGGGCTCAAGACGACCGGGAAGAAGAAGACCGACTTCATCGCCGTCCGCATTGGTCCCGGTGTATGCAGGAAGTACGCCAAGACAAGACCGATACCGGCTTGGATCGTGACTGTTAAAATCGTGAAGATGAACGTATTCTTCAGCGAGAGATAGAAGTCTGGATCTTGGAACATCTCAGCATAGTTGTCGAGTCCGACGAACGCTTTGTCAAACGAGATTCCGTCCCACGAGAAGAACGAGTTATAGGCGTTATAGAAGATCCCATAATAGATGAAGCTGACGACGAACAAGACGATTGGGGCAACGAAAGCCCATCCGACCATGTTCCGCTTCATGTTCTTTTTCTTCCTTGGCGCAGGCGTACGTGTCGCTACCGGCTGGAGCGGTTCTGCTTTTGGTTTAATCGGCAATTCCTGTCGCTCTGTCTGCATATGGATTCCCCACTTTCCTCAAGTCCAAAAATCAGGAAGTGGCACGCAGGCGTACCACTTCACTGTCGAGTCTTATTTCGCTGATTGATCCGCTGCGTCTTGAACGCGTTGTAATGCTTCTTTCGGATCTTGTCCTGTCGCGATGTTTTGAAGTTCCTTACCGAGGATATCGTTTAATTTCGTATCCCGGATACCACGGCTAGCAACCGCTTTTGCTAATGTGTCGTTCAACATCTTGTACGACTCTTTTTCACCTTCCGATGTGAAGGCAGCATCTGAATCGACTTTGACGTCCTTGATTCCAGGTGCCATCTCGAACTCACCCATGTAGACTTCTTGTCCTTTTCCTTGGCTCATGAAGGCGATGAACTCCGCTGCACCTTCTTGTTGTTTTGACTCTTTGTTGACACCAAGTGCCATGTCGATCGATGCGATGACGGGTTGCTCTGTTCCGCCTGCTAAGTTCGGGAGTGGAACGAATCCGAGCTCATCATCGATTTTCCATTTTTCTTTTTTCTCTTTCGTCGTCATCGAGTGTGCTTCCCATGAACCGATAACCCACATCGCTGCTTTTTTATCGAAGAATTGGTTCATCCCGTCATTGTACGTCGCTAGACCAAGTGCACCTTCTTGGAAGACTTTATCCTTGAAGAGGTCTTGCCAGATTTGCGCTGTTTTGACCATCTCGTCGTCTGTCCACTTCGCTTCACCCGAAAGAACTTTTTGGATGTAGCCTGGTGCCACTTGGTGACTGAGGACGTTGTAGACGTCGATATCGATCCACGCATCTTTTGCTCCGAGCATGAGTGGGATGACTTTATCGCCTGAGTCTTTGATCTTCTTGACTGCACTGACTGTTTCTTTGTAGTTCTTCGGTGGTGTCACGCCGTATTTGTCGAGCATCGTCTTGTTGTACATCAAGTACGCTTGACCTGTGAACCCGATTGGCACTGCATATTGTTTACCGTCGAGTGTCGTTTGTTCGATTCCAAGCTCGACGAACTTGTCTTTCCAGCCTTTGCCTGCTGCTTTATCCATGTACGAATCAACGGGTACGACACGATCCTTGTACTGCTGGATCATCGGTTCTTTTAGACCGATGATGTCTGGACCCTTACCTGACAACATCGCGACTTGTAATTGTTTTTCATAGTCTTCACTGTAGCGTTTGAATTGAACGACGTATTTGTCTTGCGATTCGTTGAACGCATCAACGACTGCTTTCCCCGCTTCTGGTTGTGGCGCCCAGCCCCACCATGTGACGATCGTCTTGCCGTCTTTCGTTTTCGTTTGTTGCTCGTCTTCGCCACCACAAGCAGCAAGGAATGCGGATAATGTTAGGACTGATGCTGCAGCAACGAGTTTCGTTTTTTTGAATTTCATGTAAGAGCTCCCCTTATATGTGTAAGTAGTCAAGCGTATCGTCTAGCGTGTTCCCCTTCAATTTGTGCTTGTTTGCACCATTCTTCGATCACTTTCGTCTGAATCGGCATTCCCTGTAGCTGAATCAATACGCGGGCAATCAATCGAAGACGGTACGCCAGCGTATCAACGTCCGGTCGGACGAAGAGATATAACTCCCCACCGAGCGTTAAACAACCGGCAGAGCGCATGTGTTGCATGAGTGCGCGTAATTCAATGTATCCGCTCTCATTTTTTCGAATGTGTAGCTCGGATGAACGGATCGTCAGGACCCCTTGTACCGATGACATCCGGAATTGAAACACACCGTCACGTCGTGGTCGGACGAGCACGATATCCTGCTCGTCTGTCGGGACATCGCCTGGACCCTGTTCTGTCATCTGTTGCGTCGACCGATGAAAATAAAAACCGCGGATTGCTCCGTAACGCCCGAAAGCTTCACGGTACGAAACCCATGGATCGTATGGTTCCATTGCGCGATGCCTCCCTTTCCTGCTTCAGCTTGATTAGCCCCTGCTAACCTGCATCCACCTCCACTTAGTTGACCATGAACTTAGTAAATTAAATTTATTATCTAACTTTACACCGACTATAGCACATCACTTTTTAATTTGTAAACGGTTTCATTAAATTATTTTTGAATAACAAAACCGATTCCATCTCTTGCTGGTTCGCAAGACACGGAATCGGCTCATTAAATCGTTTGAAATAAACTGTTCGTTGCAAGGGCCGCTGCACTGAGTGCTCCCTGTTTTTCACCCCACGGGACCATCTTGACATCGGTTTCACGTGAAGCAGCGGTCAACGCCGTGTGCTCGACCCGTTCCTTGATTTGATCAACGATCGTAGGTGCGAGCTCGAACATCGGTCCCCCAAGTAAAATCCGGCGTGGATTCAAAAGATGAATCGTATTCAAGACACCGATTCCGATATATTCCCCCGCCCGTTCATACGCACGAACCGCCTGCTCGTCTCCCTCGTTCAACCGCTTGCGCAAATCAGCAAGCGTCGAGACTTGTGGATCAACGACAGCATAATCCCGTAACAATGCTTTTTCGCCTGCCAACGCTTCAAGACATCCTCGGTTCCCACACGAGCAAATCGGACCATCGAGATCAAGGCGCATATGTCCGACCTCTCCCGTAATATGATGTTGTCCGTCGACAAGCTGTCCGTCGAGCACATAAGCACCCCCGATCCCTTCCCCAGCATAGAGATAGAAGAATTGTTCGACCCCGACGCCTTCACCGAACAATAACTCAAACGAAGCGAGTGCCCGGACATCATTTTCGATGAAGACAGGATAGTCAAAACGTGCTTCGAGTTGTACCTTCAACTCAACGTCATGCAGATGGAATCGTGGAGCAAAAAGAATGACACCTGTCTCCGGATTGACCATCCCGTGGACGGAGATCCCGATTCCGTGAATCGTTCCCCGTCCTTTTGTCTGTGCAATCAAGGTCTCGCATAAGCGACCGATTGCTTCAATCAGTTCTTCATTCGTCTCAAAGCGTCCCACGGCTTCGGACTCATGAATCGTGTTCCCACTTAAATCCGCAACGACACCGATGAATTGGTGACTTGTTGCATCGATGCCGATGACGTATTGCTCTGTTGCGACGAGTTCGAGCATGATCGGTTTTCGTCCCCCATTTGATACCCCAAGCTCTCGCTCCGTCACGAGTTGTTCTGCAATCAATTCACTGACGATGTTTGATACCGTCGGCTTCGTCAAGTTCGTCCGTTGTGCTAACTCGACCCGCGAAATCGGTTGATGCATCCGGATCAGTCGCAAGACGAGTGCTCGATTATAAGAACGCATCCATTTAGAATTACGCGGTGTTTCTTTCGCCATGTCCCCCTCAACCCCTTTGGTCTGTCTCTTTACTATCTTCGCATATTTTGTAAGGGATTTCACGGTCTCACACAAAAACCGTTCATCTGCTGAACGGTTTTTGTGCACTTTCATGCTTCGTCGTATGGTTGTTCCAAGATCAAGACACGTGAACCGTCCGGATTCTCGGTCAGTTCAATTTCGACGATGGCTTGACCGACCAGCAAAACAATCGGTTGAGACGGATCATTCTCGCGAAAGAAACCGATTTTTCCGTGGTGTGCATCCATATAGTCCGCATATAAAAATGTGCCGTTGACGTGTAACTCATCCTTCATGCGATTAAACGTCAGACGTGGAACACCGTACCAGGCTTCCCCATTCAAATAAAGCAACGGACGCTCGCCGACCGATTCATTCATCGCCCGTCGGACCTCGATCGCCCCCGTCGTATCGTAATACAATCGATCCTGACCACGTGTCGCGATGACGATCGGATGTTTCTGATACAAGACGACTTCTAAAATTTCATCCGCTTGTTCGACGAAATAACCAGTATCATCCGACTGGGCAAAACTAATCGTATACAATTGCATCCAGGAAACAATATCCGTCACTTGAACCGGTTTATGAAAAAGCGCAGAAACAAGCAGTGTTTCTTGCGGAGTCACAATCAGATTGACGGAGATATCCGCTAAGCGGATCGTCCGGATTTGTGTCGAAGGATACGTATGGTCATAACTCGGAACAAGCATCGCTTCATAGTGATCATCCTTTTCGACCAGTTCAATCGATGGCATGCGTCGATCA
>NZ_WBYY01000008.1:0-40395 GCF_048985645.1 Exiguobacterium sp. A1_3_1
ATTATTTTTTGCTTGAAAAACAGTGCGTGACTTTCGAATCATTTCCGCGTTTTTTAAAATCAGACTAAAAGCAGAGAAGTTAGTCTAGCTTTTTTGATAAAAAAATCATTCGACACCCAGTCGTGAAAACGTGTCACTTTTTGTCGAAAAAAAGGTGTTTTTTAACAGTAGGGTAATCGGAAAATCATTTTCCATAAGACACCATGTAAAAAAATTTTAATAAGACCATTAGATTGCATTTTAGTTACAAATTTAGGGTTGTTGAAATGAAACACTTTCGGTATATTTATTCTTGTAGGTCGAGACAACTGGTAAACAGTGGGATTAACCTGCAAATTCATGAAAAACGATTTTTCTTCGAGAAATCGTTAAACATTGGAGTATCAGGTGTCGATAAGAATTATGGAATGACGATTACATACTGATTCGATAGAAAAGGGAAAATTAGGTTTCTAATATTACCTATTTTATCTAATTATCAATTTTCGTCAGGACGTAAGACTTCTTCCTTTATCTGACTTGGATTTGAAATACAATTGAAATTTAGTTGGTAGAAATAGCAACTTCATTACCATTGTATGGACGAGAAAAGGCTGGGTGAAGGAGATCCTGAAGTTTGTCTTTTGTCTTTTATTGGAGGCAAGTCGTCAAGTCAACTAGTAGTTTAATTAAGGGAGGATTTTTACACATGGGCACGAAGAAATCGAACAAATTATACGCTGCAGCAGCTGCTCTTGCAGTGACAGCTTCAGCAGTAGCACCAGGCCTTACGGCGGATGCTGCATCGAAAGTCACAGTTAAATCTGTTACAAACCCAGCTTCAATCTCACACTACGGTGGTTACACATTCGCAGTGAAAAAATTGTCACTTCCAAAAACGGTCAAAGTATTGCTTTCAAACAAGAAATACGAAAACCGTTCAGTCAAATGGGGCAAAGTCTCTTACGACAAAAAATACATCGGTAAATACCAAACAATCTCTGGTACTGTTTCAGGTACTACGAAAAAAGCTTCGATCAAAGTCAAGTTGAACAACTACCCAGTCGACGTTGTTGAGCCAAAGCTCGCTCCTGTCGCAGTTGGTGAGAAACTCAACCTTCCTTCAACAATCGACGTGAAATACAAAGACGGTAAAGTCATCGCTCGTTCTGCTAAATCTTTCAACCTCACGGCTGAAAAAACAGACAAAGCTGGCATGATGAAATTGTCTTACAACTACATGGGCAAAAACTCTTCAATCAAGGGTTCAATCGCTTATGAAGTCAAAGCTGCTGAAATCACAAACGTCATGGACTCAGTTAAAGAAGATACACTTTCAGTATCTGCTGACGTGAAATTCCCAGCGAAAGATGCGAAAGCTCAGCTTCTCATCTTCCCAGGTAAAGACGAAAGCAAAGCACTTCCAGCAATCGACGGTAAACTCGAAGGCGGTAAGTTCACTGCTGAAGGTAAAATGATTCCAGACGGAACACATTCTTACTCAATCAAAATCGGTGATGTTGTTACTTCTGCAAAAGAATTCAAAGTAGACAACGCAGCTAAATTAGTTAATGTAAGTGCTGTAAGCGCAAAATCATTTAAAATCGAGTTTAACAAAGCAGTAGAAGATACTAAAGCTAAATTCGAAGTGAAGAAGGGAACAATCACTGCTAACGTAGCTAAAGTAACATTCTCTGATGATAAAAAATCTGCAACAGTAGAATTATCTTCTAAACTTACTAAAGGAGACTATACTGTTAATGTTACTGGATTAACTACTGAGGCTTTAACTAAAGTTGTCGCTGTAGAAGACGAAAAAGTAGCTAAAGTTGAAGTACTAAGTGAAAATGCAGTTCTTAACAGTGACTCTACAGTTACTACTGGTTATAAAGTATCAAATCAATATGGAGAAGATATCACTAAATCAGCTACTGGTTTAACTGTTACTTCTAACATCTCTGGAACTGGAAGCAGCACAGTAGCTTCACCATCAACTGGAGTTGTAACAATTACAAATGCTACTGGATCTACTTTTAAAGTTGGGGATAAGATTTCTCTTAGCATTCTTGATGCAAATACTTCTACTTTTACTTCTAAAGTATTGACTGTATCTAACAAATCTGCTGTTTCTGATATTTCAGTTAAGGGATTATACAACGAAGATACAGCTGCTGTTTTAAACACAGATGCTACAGCTACTGACTTCCATCTTTTAGTAGATGCTAAAGATCAATATGGTCAAGAAGTTGCTTTCTCAAGTATTGCTAATGATGTAGTTGTTACTTCTTCAGATTCTTCAGTAATCGATGTTAAAGGTGGAACGGCAACTCCTACATTTGAGCAAGTTACTATCGATGGTAAAAAGCAATCGGTTCTTGAGCTCAAAGCGCCAACTGGTGGATTGAAAGCTGGTAAAGCAACGATTTCGATTATTTCTAAAACAACTGGTAAAGTTGCACAGTATGTTGTTGAAGTAAAAGAGGGTGTAAAAGCTGATGCAGTAACATTATCTGCACCAGAATTAGCGGTTGCTGGAGAGAAAACTGAAATTCCATTTACTGCATTTGATTTAGATGGAAAAGAAATCACTAAAGCCTCTACTTTGAATGGTCCTAAGGGTCTAACAATTTCAGATAATGATAGTAATTCTACTGTTTCTATCGTCAATGACACTAAAACAGGTAAAGCAAAATTAGTTTTAGATGATACTGCAGGTTCTACTGCACGTAAAGTAATTCTTACTGCTACATCAGCTAACGGGAAAGTTTCAACACTTATTGTTGATGTCAAAGCTGCTGCTGAGCCAAAAGTCATTACTGCAACTAAAGATGTTGTTACTGATCTTGCGGTAGGTGGTCAATTTAAATTAAATAAAGATACTTTAGTATTAAAAGATCAGTATGGTCGTGATTTCGACTTGACTGGCAAGCTTTCTGCAAAAGCACCTGCTGTTGCTGATGCTGGAAAGTATCTAATCAAAGTAGAAAAATCTGATACGTTAGCAGATAAAGTAGCACTTTCAACTGATAAGTTGATTGCTTCAAACAATGCCGATGTAACTGTTACTGGTTCGAAAAAAGGTTCTGAAGCGATTAAATTATCAATTCAAAAAGTTGATAATCTTGGTGTAGCGCAAACTGTAGCTTCGAGTGAGCTTGAAGTAAATGTAAAAGTTGCTGAGAAATCAGATATCGTTTCTTATGAACTTAAAGACATTTCGTCTATTTACGATGAGCCTACAGGTACTGTCGGTGAAGGGTATGCCAAAAAATTAGTTGTTTATGGTGTACTTGCAGACGGTAAAAAAGTAGTTCTTCCAAACACTGAGTATGCAGTTGTTACAGGAAACGAAAAGTTAGTTTATGACAAAACTACTAGTACATTAGATGTTGCGGTTGCTGATAATATCGTTGATCAAGATGGTAAGGATGTTGCAGTTAACGTTAAAGTAATTGTTGATTCTACAAACGGTCCAGTTGTTTTAGAAAAAGCTGTTACTGTTACAACTGCGAAACCTAAAGCTGATTCAGTTGAACTAAAGTCTAAAAATAACCTTAAAGTTGATGGCAATATTGTTACAGGATCGATTTCAGATGTAACTGATGCTGCAGATTTAAAATCAATCTTGTATGTAGTGGATCAGTACGGTGAAGATATTTCTTCAACTGCTGATGTCACATTGACTGCTACAAATCTCGTCAATTCTGATAAAGATAACACGGTTCCTGTTGCTGTAAATAATGGTTCTGCAACACTTTCGTTTACTGGTGTAGAGTCTGGTGATTCTTACAACTTGACATACGTAATCGATGGTAAAGTTGTAACTGTAAAAGTTATTGCTGACTAATCAAACAGGCAAAATTATTAATGCTGTCAGTTGTTAATATTTCTAATAAATAGCTCTAGCTGATAATTAGTTTTATTAATAATCGAATGACCGTCGACTTCTTATTTATTAAGAAGTTAACGGTCATTTTTTACGTGGAATAAATTATACTTGATTTTATATCACATATATTGATGTGTGAGAGGCAAGAAATATAACGAAAAGAGGAAAATAGAGTATTCTTTTAAAATCTTATATTTTCTAAAAAGGTATCTTAATTTAATTGAGAAAAATCATACTGGTATTCTAACTTAAAAAAATAAATATGAATAATTAGCCTAACAGTGTCATTATCTCCTGTCGCAGCAGAAGTCGATACACCAATGACGACATCATTCGAGCTATACGGACAGTTTAATATCATCAAAGGACAAGAACTCGTATGGGGATGGTCTTCTTATCAAAAACCGGGACTGATTAATCTTCAAAATGACGAACGTATTCAGTCGCTCCCGAATGGTGACTCGTCGATTGATGGGTTTTATGCATCCGATGATCAGAGTCTACGTGTTGCAGTATCAGATGGAATCAATTCATGTCTATGACGCCTTTGGATCGAAAATCAAAGAAAGATCGACGATTCTAAATAAGGAGGAAGAAATTTCTGACTTCGTTGAGGTTCAGTTCATTCCGGGTACGCATACGGTCATTTTACTAGTCGAAAATAGCGGGGATGGTAAGATGCTATCGTTTGACCTAGATTCGGAGCAACTCTTAAGTGTCCGAGGAACAAGTCAATTCGGTCAGATTTTAACGGCACGCGATTATGTAGCCATCATTTCTTCGTCAGATGCTAATGTCTATACATCCGATCTCTCCTATAAAGGCGTCATTCATGGAAAAGAAGAGGAAAGTATCGAAGCGTTTGATATGAATGATGATGGATTACTTATCATAGGAGAAAATAATACATCACAGCTTGATGTCTATGATTTGAATCGGGGATTCAGAAAGATTCAAACGAGTGGACAGTTCGTGACGGGAAAAGATATGTCGTATAACGATATCTCAATCTATGAGTCGGGCAAATTCATTGCCGTTACTTCTTATGGAAGCGGTCGACCGTTCTCTTTATTTGAACGGGAGACGGGGCGTCGTATTCATACGTCCCTCGACTATGATCGAGATCTTGCATACGAATCAAGAGTTGAACTTAGTAATGAAGCGCGCTCAATCGTCGTCGAAGGGTACAGTAGCACGAATGTCTATAGTGGGAAAGAGCTATACAAACGACCAAATACCAGCAGCTCATCAAAGTGTGGACAGTGGTTCTTCTGAAACGTTAGCCCTTGAAGTCATACGAGCTGATGGAAAAACGGTTCTCGTCAAATCTGGTGTCAGCTGGGCGACAGACAATCCAACGAAAGCCTATATTAAATCTGGAAAGCTGTACGGCAAAACACAAGGAACATACACCTTAAAAGCGACGTATGAAGGCTTTACGACGACAGTAACCGGTAAAGTCATGCCGCCGCCAAAGTTATCGTCGCTAAAGGATGTTCCGTGGTTGGAACGTCACCGACAGTCGCTCCTCGATAAACAGTCGTTCGAAGGACTACCGGTCCTCGTATCATCGTACTCGAAGCTAAAAGGAACGAAAGGGAGCATGTTCATTCCGGAAACGGATGCGAACACGAACGGAAAATGGAAAGGGAGCGTTCTCGCTTCACGGTATGTGCGCTACGGAGAGAGTCAGCCCAACCGAATTGAGTTGCTGACGATGCTTCCAGCACTTGAAAAACGTTTGATTTCAAAAGCAGAGATTAAATCTGCCTTTGGCAAATCGGAGACATCCGAGACGTACTCTTCTTCCGTACCACGTCATTTTTCAAAGTCTAATAAGACGTTCGCAAAGTATTCGGTCAAAAGTTACTATGAGTATCAATTAAAAAATCTATCCGTGGAAGTGTGCTTTGATAAACAAGATAACGTGAAGTTCATCACTGTAAGTAAGCGATAATATAAAACGGTTCATCGGAAGGTCTCATCATGGGATCTTCCGTTTGTCTGATAACTGATATAGAACGTAGAACGCGTTGCCTTTATACGTGTGTGCTCAGCACGAATAGCTGAGTAAGGAAAATAAGGCTAAAGAAATTACATTGATGAAGGAGAACGATCATATGCTTTACGTCATCATCGGAATCATCATTCTAGCGATTGTCTTAAGACTGACAGGACCAGTGGGATGCGGCTGTTTCGTATTTCTTGTAGTCGGCGGCTTCATCCTTTGGCGAATCGGCTTGTTAGGATTCGTCATCCGCATGATTAGTGGATTCGTACGTTGGTTGATCAGAAAAATCGTCTATTACTACTATAAGTTTTTTGGAGAAGAAAGCAGTGCGCTCGATTGGACACGTGAATTGATTTTAGCTGGTTTTTAAATGATTTAACTACTTCAATCTACGCGTTGATAAGAAGAGAGTAATTCTTAAGTTATCTGATCTAATAGTCGGATAACTATAAGACTCTCTGTCTTTCAAACGGTTGAAGACTTGTCCAAAACTGATTTTTTTAGCAGTTCTTCACTTCTATCACTTAGAAATGTAAGTATTTACGCTTGGTTTTGATGAAAAAAGGAGATGCATAACGTAATAATTTGGTCAGCCACCTTGAATATAGGGTGGCTTCTTCTAATTGTGAGATGTGTGGAAATTATTTTAATGGGATGCAATCAAAAAACTAAAAATAGATTTCCATCATGAAAAGAGTACTCCGAAAATCGTGCTTCAAGAGTTGATATCATGAAGTAAAGAATGAATTCATGAAGTAAAGAATGAATTAAAGAAAGGGGAGTAGGAATGATGAAGAAATGGATAGGCGTAAGTAGTCTGTTGATCTTGTTGTTTTTCTTTTATAGAGCAGACTCGGTATCAGCTGCGAGCTTCGTTGTGTCTCCTGAAAAAATGACACTCGTCACGGGACAAACGAAAACGATACAAGTGAAAACAAAAGGGATTTCTAAACCAAGCTATAGCTGGAAGACATCGGATCGTAACGTGGTAACCGTTTCAAAAGGAAAGGTAAAAGCGATTGGAGCGGGCAAGGCGACGATTACGGTATATGAGCAAAAAACGAAACGAAAACAAATCGTCGCGGTGACGGTAAACTGGAAAAAACTTGACGCACAGGCAGCTTTTAAATCCGTTAATCCATCTGTTGCATATATTGAAATGATAGATAGGAAAGGTGACGTTACTTCATTAGGGAGTGGCTTCGTCACAAAACAAGGAGAAGTCGTAACGAATCATCATGTCGTTTCAGGAACGGATAATGAGAGAGCACGTATTCATTTTCCGAACGGAATGATCTATGAGGCAAAATACGTCAAAGCAGTGAATGAACAATTAGATTTAGCTATATTAGATGTTCCTCAAATGGTGAATATTGCTTCCTTGCGTACAGCAAAAGCAGGAAGTACGGGTTCTGTTATCTATGCTCTCGGGAGTCCAAAAGGTATTAGTAATACGATCACTCAAGGGATTCTTAGTAATCGTAGAGTATATGATGGAGGACTTCCTTATATTCAATTCAGTGCGACCGTTAATCCTGGAAACTCGGGAGGACCACTCATCGATCAATATGGTCGGGTGATAGGTATCGTCTCTTGGAAACGTAGTGATGCGGAAAACATGAACTATGCTATTCCTTACGAACAATTAGATATCGTGTTACGGAAGCGTCAAACGATTTCGAACGTCCAACAGCAACTTGTCGAGGTACCAATTGTTCAAGGAGAAGGAGAGACATACGAACAGGAATTAAACGATACGTTCGATCAAGCAGACATCATTCCATACGCGCAAGGTTCGATTTCAGGTACGACATTCGATGACGAGGATGTGGATGTGTTTAGCTTTCGTATTGATAAACAAATGAAGTTTTTCATAGCAGGAGATTACGGAAGTCGATTAGCCGAATATTTTTACATCGGTCTCTACGGTGTGGAAGGTGAGCCGATTCAGTACAGTCAACCGTTTGATTATGAAGGAAATCCATTGCAAGGGTTATCAGTCGACCTTTCACCAGGAATATACGCGATTGCTGTATTCTCAAAAGAAGGGCTTGATCCAAAAAATTATCAAGAAACTCCGTATCAATTGTTATATCAACTGTCATCGGGTCAGTCGACGAACATTCCGAAGTCGAAGAAAATTATCCAACAAATCGAACACATTCTAAATGAAAAGAAAAAGTGAGAATATCAAACAATTTACTAGTTAAAATATATTTTTGATAAACGAGAAACGACCTGAATCTCTTCGGTATGAAGAATTCAGGTCGTTTCAGTATATTACAACGTATTCTACGCATGCTTATGCCGTTAAAAACTTATGGAAGAAGTACCGTAGTTTAAAATTTCATTCAATTGCTTAATCGTCTGCTGTTTGTCGAGTAGATTGATACGATGTATACGAATCTGACGAGAGGGTTGATCCTCAAGATGCCAGACGTCATCAGGAAGAGCAACGCACTCGTGATCGAACAAAGGATATAACAGAATGACGGTCGAGACATTTGTGAAACGTGTCAAATAGGCATACATCTGATAGATATCATTACGTTTGACATCAGAGTACGTGTCTTGTTGTACAAGACGTTTCCACTTCGTATCGAGTATGAGTAGACCGTTAGGACCGCTTATAAAAAAGTCAGGTCGAAGCGCAAGAACGTTTTTTTGATGTGCTCGGTGCAAGAGATACGTCGTCTTGCGGTTCATTAGTGAATAATTTGCAATGGAGTAACGGAGTAAAGATCCGATATAAGCCTCATAGACGCGTGGCATGTCAAACAGAAGCGAAATGGAGAGGTGTGAATCGGAAACTTTCTCCGTTGAGTGACCGAACATAATTTGTTTTGAGAGTTCTAACGCTCCGTAAAAACGTTGTTCGGTTCGATTTAGCGTGACGGATTGGATTTGTTCTTTTGTCCATGTGACATACGTGACATCGTCTAAGAGATGAGTCGTTTGACGTAATAGTTGTTGTGTCTCCATCTTTTCACACATCCTATGTAACAAATGATTCGTACTTAGAAATAAGCGATTCAAATCATGATCCACTATGCGTTCCTCATACTCACAGACTGCATGATGTCCTTGATTTCTACTCATTTGTTGTTGGATATACTGGTTGACGAGTAAGCGACCTTTCAAAACAGGAGAAGTCGCTCGTAAAGTCTGATACCGTAGAGTGGGTCCTTGGCGTAAAGCAGCTGCGAGTTCATTGGCGTACACATAACCAAGTATTTCGGGTAAGGGTTCATCGAATAACTCATAATGCGCAATTGGATTCACTTGAACGGGTAGAAGATTCGATTCAGATAGCATGTTAAGAAGTGCTCGTCTCATCATCGTATGATTAGCTCCGGGAATTTTCGGAAGAATTTCGATGATGAACGTCTCGCATTGAATGAAACCAACGTAATCAAGAATGCGTAGCGAATTGTATCCCCATACGAAATGACGAGATGAATAGTTTTGCTGTCGTCTATGCTGTTCTAACGCTTCTGCCTCTTCGTGCGTCAACCCCTGTGCTCCATCATTTGATATGTTCAAAGTGTCGAAGTTTTCGACGATCGTAAAGACACGTCGTGAATTACTCATATATTCTTCTCAGCGCATTTACAGATGGATTTGGAACCATCTCATATCGAATCTTTTCTTCACGCAATCCGGAGTGATTAGGGAACAGATCCTGAGCCTGTAAAGTCTTTTTACACAAGAAATAGGAGGAGTCATCCGAGTCGTTCGTCGCACCTCTGAGTACGAGAGCGATTTTTTCAAAATCATCATAGAAATACTCCTGTAACAACGGAATGATCTTTTTTTGCATGATGTGAATCAACGATTCTATCGTCAAGTGTTCATTCAAAAAGAAACCATGACCAATCGTATGATCACGATCATATAGATACTCGATGCGCTCATTCATCGTGATCAACATTTGCCGCACATCGACCCCTTCGATATTCTGAGGCAGCAGGTCTGGATCAGGCAGAAGTTCCGTGAACTCGAAGCGACGACGGAGAGCGGTATCCATCAAAGTGATGGAACGATCAGCGGTATTCATCGTACCGAGGATATGAAGGTTTGCCGGCACACTGAATAGTTCTTGCGAATAAGGGAGCGTGACAGTAATTTCATTCATAGCACCACGACGTTTATCGTCTTCGATTAATGTAATCAATTCACCAAAGATACGCGAGATGTTCCCGCGATTGATTTCATCGATTACGAGAACAACGTTTCCTGGTAAGATGTCCTGTGTACTAGAAGGTGTATGTCCTAGAAAGAGAGGAAGTTTCTCTACTTTCATTACTTCCTGAGACAGCGGATAAAGTGGAATTTGAACGAAATTATTCTTAAACAACTCTTTAGCTGGTATAACCGAATCTGCAGGACGATGGAATATCCAATCGACTTTACGAAAATGAGCGTAAGGAATAGGGGACGTCGAATCATAGTAATAATCACCTGTGACAATCCCAATCGCGCGGAAGTTATGATTGCCATGCGAGGCGATGATCATGTCACCGATTTGGATTTCGAATTTCAGCATATTAATTGTTCGAGAGACGGTATCAATATTTTCAATGGATCCGTCAGCGTGAATTTTTTGTGTGATGTCATTAGCATTATTACAATCCGTGAAGTCAATCTGACTACCGTATCCTAGCGCAATCACTGATTCATTCAGACAGTACTCGAAAATCTTTTCTTCTTGTTTTTGTCCGAGAGACATCTTATATACTGAGCGTTGCGCTACATCAATTGTCGAAGCTACTTGTGCGATTGTTTTTTTGATTGAATCAATGTGAGAGGCAGTCGTACAAATTTGTTTGAATATTCCGTTCTTCGGTTCGAATCCGCCTTTTCCGTCACTACGAAGACCTTCGACGAAGTCTTCGTATGAGAATGATTGATGGAAGGTGCAAAATTGGATACGATTCGCTTCCACGTGAGATTGATATAAACGAGTCCAGTCCTCACGAGGTGATTTTTGTTCTTTAAGACGTGCAACCCCTTCTGGGTCAACGATTGCTAATGTTCGTTCGACGACGGCATACGTTTTTCCGGTTCCAGGCGGACCGAATAAAATTTGGTTTTTAGTAGTCATAAATCACAAGTTCCTTTCTATAGGTGGTATAAAGATGAATTTTATTCCAAATAAAGTATTTAATGTAACAAGTTTGATTATAAAGGAATTTTTAATTGTATAGAAAGGGTATTTGTATTTTATGTAAATCGTTTTTTTATATTTATTCATTTCTGTTTTTAAAATAAAAAGTAAGATTATTCATGAGCGATATCTGTTTTTGGACGACGACAAAAAGCTCTCCTACCTATAAGGTCGAGAGTCATTTTGCCGTAATCGAAGAGAACATTCCTCTCTTTTAACGCTAATGTTGCGAAATATTATTTCTGTCTACTTAACATAGGTATCAAGTAGTTGCCGAACGGTAACAGACTTATGATAGCAACACGAACACGAGTAACGTCATTATTCATTCAATGAACTGAGTGCAAAAAGACGTACATGATCGTTTTTATCGAACGCAATATAAAGATATTGTCCGTTCACATGATAAACGGATGCATTGTATATTTTATATTTCGCAAAAGTTTTCTTAGATTTATCAATATGATACGTTAACGGTTTTTTATTAGTGTACGTCTTCGTAGCTTTGCCAAATACTTCTTTTACTTCGTTCTTCGTTAGTGTTCGTTTCTCTAGAGATGGCAGCATCACCACTAAGTCGATTTGATCAGTATTGTTCTCGTTTACTGAGGAGTCGCGTGAGTATAGGATATTTCCTTTCCACTTTCCAATCCATACCGCATCTGTGTTTGGGATAGATAGTTTTCCTGAAACTCCGCTGATTTTTTTATAAGAAGCGTTCGGGGCGATCGCTCCCTCAAACGACTTGTTTGTCAGGATTCCTTGTCGATGACGCTTTAACCAAGGAACATCTTTTAAGGATGATAGTTTAGGAGGTGCAACGACTTTTCCTTCTATACGCGTCGTATATCCTTCATACGTAGCTTTTAACGTGTACGTGCCAATACTTTTCCCGATTAGCTGATTTGATTTCAGATATGCGTTTGTCGGAGAGTTCGTCGCCCATTTGATGCCCTCTGTAATTGTCACTTTTTTTCCGTCAGCCTGTGTGACTTCTAACGAAAGTGATTTTGAAGTTCCCATTATCACTTCCTGATTCTCTTTTGGTATGTTGATTGCGACCGGTCGTTTGATGATGTTTCGACCGTCCATAACGAGTGTTTCTTCGTAATCTTTTCGAATCAAAATTTTTTTTGCGTCTTTCGTCAGTTCAATGGAAGTTGAAGGATAAATCGTGTCAGTTCCCGAATCAAGTGTCGTAAAAATCTTTTTTCCTGACCGCTCAAATAAAGAAAATTTGTCTGGGTAACCATCGTAAGTTGTTGCGATGAACTGACCCGATTCATCAATGTCAATATCTTCGTATTCTCGAAGAGACTCATTCATGAATGACATTGGAGTAGATATTTTTTTGAAGTCTTGTTTTCCATCGTATACTTTCAATTGTTTACTACCACTTTCACCAAGCACTAATAAACTGTCTTTGTTAAAATCATAAGCTTTGATATCACCGTTTTCTGGATGAATGACTGTGTCATAATTTCCATCATGGCTATAAAAATAGGCATCCTTTGAATTGATAACGGCTATTTTATCGTTTGAGATCAAAATTTCACCCAGATGGTCTGTTCCTCTTGAGAATGTTATTGTACCTTGATTTACATCATATCCAAACAACTTACCGTTTTTGTATTTATTCGCCAATCCGATTAGCGTATGAGAACCTGGTAAGAATGTAACATCATAAAAGTTTTCCAGCGTTTCTTCTTTGTAATTAATGGAATCAATGGTTTGAACAAGTTCAGCAAACTCATCGTAAATTCTTATTCTAGAACTATCAATTAAAGCGATATATTTTTGATCATCTGAAATTGAAAATTCTTTGATATTACTATTGTATTGAGTTTGAATGGTTTGAATTTTCTCTCCATTTTTTAAATCGATTAAAGCAATTTTTCCAGAACCAAGGTTAGTCCAAGCAAGATCTTTCCCGGAAATTAATTCGTAGTGCCCTTCACTCAGAAATGAGGCGGTGCTAGGTAAATCTATTACTGCTCCAACCTTGCTTCCCCCTAGGCTAACTACAATCAGTGTAACTAAACTAATAATTGTTTTTCTCATACTCCACACTCCTTCTTTGATATTATCCTTACGTATAGTGTAGCGAATTTATAATTTAATTATTTACTTTTTTGTTAAAATAAGTAAATATAATTTTTTTCATAGTGCTGGGCTGATGCTTTAACGGCCAAACTCGATGCAGAATTTTAATGAGAATCTTTCAAGGTTGCGATAATCATAACCATGACATTTCTTTGCGTGTAAGTACTCTTCTTTTAAAAGAGCGGACGAGAGATATCATGTAGACCAAAGACAATGGGAAACTCTTCATTTGACGACATTCGGATGTGAAAAAGATATGAATGTGGAAGAAGTAATTGATGAACTGCTGAGGAAAGGTGGAAACTCTAATCGTGACTTGTACTAAGAGGCGATTACAATATTGGGGTTTCTCTTTTTTTAAATAGCCGATAAATTTATATATTTTAAATAAAATATTGAAATAAACGCAATATGGTAATAAAATCAATTAGAGTTATTAATTTCAATGGAATCAAAAGGAGAGAAGGAATTGAAGCAAACGATCGTAGGCTATGTTTTGGGGGTGCTCTTATGTTTCTTACTTCCGAGCATGGTCCTGGCAACCGAACACCCGACGCTTCTGCCGTATAAGGTAGAAGATCAAATACTAAAAGGAAAGGCGGAAGCGAAGACGACCGTTCATGTTCATGTAGACGACGTCTTATATACGAGTCAAGCGGATGAATCTGGTAGCTTCTCGATTAAGCTTCCGCAGCCAGTTGGCATGAAATCCGTTCACCTATACATACTGGATATAGACGGATATAAAGAGAACCAGATTTCCTATGAACCGACGAATCCGACGCCGACCGAAGAACCATTACCATCCGTTACTTACGTCGGACAGACGGAGAATAGTTTCTATTTAACGACGTCACCCGACGCGACGATCTATGCGTCTTACGAGGGGGACATCTATACGGGGAGACAGCAGCTTCTCGTTCCGAAAGGCGTTATGTCAGAGATGCGGGTCTATGCGAAGACGGATCAAGGGGCGAAAAGCGAGACGACACTGCTATCGACAAAAGTGCCAGCCACAATCGCCATTGAACCCTATGCGTTCGAAACAAAACAATTCGTCGGGAAAGCGTGGCCGTATGCCGTTCTGACTTTCAAAGACGAAGAGACGGGAGCCAGCTGGACGGTCGTTGCAGATCCGAAGGGGAACGTGACGTTCCCGTATACGCCAACGCTCGAGACAGTGAAGACAGGACGTACGCTTCAAGTAGTGAGTGCAGGATCTGTCTCTACTAAAACGACAGCAATCCTCCCGGCGTATCAGCCAAGTCTGACCGCAACGTATTATCTACTCGTCGAAGCGCCACAAAACCAGATCGAAGGACTGACCTATGCAAACAGTCAAGTGCTGCTCGATGATACGATTTGCGCAACGAGTGACGCGACAGGTTATTTTCAGTGTGACGTCACGGAGATGCAGGAGCCGGTTCATGAAGTGACGTTCAAACATGATGAACGGTCCCGATCGACATTCGTCGAGTTACCGGCACGACCAGAATCGTTCCCGTTGACGCTCGATCAGCCGATTTCGTCCGAACATCCTGTTTTGTCCGGGAAGACCATTCCGAAGCGAGACTTTCGGGTCGAGTATGACGGATTAAGGTTTCTGCTGACTTCAGACGAGAACGGACAGTTTCAGATGGAGTTCCCGAAACAATATAAGAGTGAAATCCGTTTGTCCGTCCGCTCGTTAGATGGCACTTTCTACGAAGTACGGTCTTGGACGGTTCAAGACAGACGACCGCTCGCCAAACCAGCGATGTCGTTCAACGGGAACACACTGGAACTGACGAATCCACTGAAGGGGTTACCGGACGTCACCGGTAAGATCATCATCGAACATGCGGATGGCAGTTTTGATGCTCAAACGTTCCTCTTTCCGAAGCGAGACACTGAGGGGCAGCCTGTACAAATCACAGGAATTCAGGAGGGCGATCGTTATACGCTGACGCTCGTGACGGACGAGCAGGATGTCCGAAAAGCGACGTTCGAGGGTGTCCTTCATCCGTTGACTGAGATGACTCTCGACTCCTTCGGTCCGTATGACCAGACGTTGACGGGGAAAGGTGAACCTGGCACGCGGATCCGTCTAGAGATGCCGATTGCGTATGATGCGTATAACTCGGGCGGATACACTATATTTGAAGGGACAGTTTCAAAAGACGGGAAATTCCTTTTGAAAACCGCCTCTATCGATACGTCAAAGACACGATCCATCGATTACTCAGGATGGATGCGGATCTCCATCACGCGTCCAGGAACGAAAGATGTCCTGAAGTATAACCGTCAATTGACAGATGAAACCGTACCAGCGATTCGGATTCCGAAAATCAGTGACTCGAAGCGCGAAGTTTTGTTTAAATCCGACGATCTCCTGAAATCGGCGGACGTGCGTTATTACAAAGGAGAAACACTCGTTAAGACGGTGAAGCTGGACCTCTCACGATTCGGATTCTATCGCCATACGTGGGACAGCCAAACGAGCAGGACGTTCAAACAGGACGGCATCACCCGAATCGAAGTTCGGGGGACGAACCGTTCGGATATGACGTCCGATTGGGTGAGTACATCCGTTTTAAGTACAACTTATCCACCACTGACCGTCTACGAGATGCGTTTTGGTGAGACGGTGTTGCAAGCAAAAACAGCTCCACTTACGAAGGTCCAAGCTGTCATCGGTGAGCAAAAGTATGAAGCGACAGCCGATACAAAAGGTCTTGTGACGATGCGCTTAAAACGAGCGCTCACGCAGCAGGATATCGTTCGTGTCACAATCCGAAACGAGGCAGGCACAGCGAAAACGACGGAAAAACGACCAGTCGATTACCCGGTTCAAGATATCCACTGGAGTGAGAAGAAGAACAAGATCTGGTTCGTCACACGGGATACACATCTTCGTCCGAGCCGTTATACGTTCAAAATCAACGGAAAAGAAGTCAAGCTAGCCGGTACGCGTCCGCGCTCCGTCTTCACCTTACCGAAGAAGATGAAAGCACCATTCCAAGTCGAATTGACGTTACGTAATTCGGACGGGACCGCGCGAGCGACGTTGAAAAAGACGATCCGTTCGACGTATCAGAATCAAAAGGTGACGAAGCTGACAGCGTCCGCAAAGACACGCCTGATCAAAGGGATCGCACAGCCGTATCATGCCGTCGAAGCCTATGACGACAATGATATGAACTTAGCTGGTGTCGACTTGTATCAAGATCAGCAGTTTTCGATGAAAGCGTATCGTGCACTACGAATCGGGAAGACGATCACGATCCATTCACGTGATCCCTTCGGACAACGATCAATCGTTTCGTTGAAAATCAAAGACGATATCGAACCAAAAACGCCGACGGTTTCGCGTGTCACTTCAAAATCGACCCGGATCACCGGGAAGACGGAAGCGAAAGCGAACGTCGTCGTCATGTATAAGAAGAAAGCCTACCGGACGCAGGCAGATGCGAAAGGGAACTACGTCTTACGCATCAACGCTTGGAAAGCCGGAGAGACAGTCAGCATCTACGCAGAAGATGCTGCGAAGAATCGTTCCGCAAAAGTCATCACGAAAATCGTCAAATCCTAATCGGAATGATGTTCTAAGAAAGAGGGAGAAGAACCATGAAAAAATTCTTTAAGATCGTCTTAATCGTACTAGCCGTCTTAATCGGGCTGTTAGTATTGCTTGTCGCATGTAGCGACTCGGATACAGAGTCAGGTAAAGGAAAGAGCGGTACGAAGTCGGAAATCAAATCAAAAGGACCGTTGGCGGAGAAAGACTACGAGAAGATGTATACGGATCCGAAGAAATACAAAGGATATGAAGTAACGGTCCGTGGGAAAGTGTTCTCAGAACCAGAAAAGGATGAAGACGGTGTCTACTTCCAGATGTACGGGGATCCGAAGAATGCTGAAAAGAACACGATGGTCGCAGCAGATACGTCTTTGAAAATCAAAAGTGATCAGTATGTAGAAGTCAAAGGCATCGTAGTGGACGAATTTTCAGGGGAGAATGCATTCGGTGGAGAAATCTCTGCTGCCGGCATTCGAGCAGAAAGCGTCAAGGAAATCAGCTACATCGATGCGATGGCACCAACGAAAAAGACGATTGAGCTGAATAAAGTCGTCGATCAGCATGGTCTGAAGGTTGAACTGCAAAAGGTTGAACTAGCAGACAATCAGACACGTGTTTTCATAAAAATCACGAACAAGACGAACGTCAATGCGACGTTCTTCGATTCAGGCTCCAAACTAGTCGTAGGGAATAAACAACTCGAGACAGAATACCTCGATAGTGAAGAATCTGGTCTCGCAGAAGTCCAGTCGGATATTCTACCGGGAATCGAAACGGAAGGGGTCATGATCTACCCGGCGGTCGAAGCCGGAACGACAAGCATGAAACTGTTGATTGATGCTTCGAACGATAACTATGATATTGATTTCGCTCCATATACGTTCGAGATCCCAGTTAATTAAGTGTATTTCACAGTAATACTCAAAGCTACAGTACCGAGTTGATAACCGGAGACTGTGGCTTTTTTCTAGTACAGTATTCGTTAGGATCATACAGAGATAAAAAAGACCTGAACTCCATCTTGTGAGGAGTTCAGGTCGTCTACTATATAAAAACATTATCTCTTTTGTTTCGTTTTATCTTGAGTGAGTAATCGAAATTCATACAAGAAAACGGAAAGAATCACGGCGATCAGAATCGCAGCAAAGCTAGTCCCTTTTGGTAAATCGAGTGTAAAGATGACGATGGATGCGAAGATGACGATCAATAAAGAAATCAGATAATCTTTTTTTCGATTCGACATACGTTCACTCCTTAGAAAATGTATCAGATTCGATATGTTTACAATATTTAGTATAACATATCAGAAAGTTTAGCGTTCTAACAGTGAATCATGAAAGCAAGTGGTATGACTGAATCTATGAAAAAACTGTCCCGCGTATGCCGAGACAGTTTTTTCATAGTATCTGACATAGGGAAGATGAATCAACGGAAGGGTAATAAAAAGACAAGGATACTAAAGATAATCACAGCCAAAGAAGGTAAATAACGCGTTAAACGATTCATGAATAGTAGCTCCTTTAAATTAGAAAATTGAGGAATTAAATTTGGTTTAAAACCAAATAATGTAACCTTCTTTAGTTTAAAGGAAAAAATCTTTAATTATAGGCTTCGATTAACTTTTTATGGAAATGTGTTTTTGGATTAATTCGCTTTTAAGATAATTTTTAATCGCATCTACAAAATGTCATAGGTTTTTCGGATATTTATACAGAAAAACGGTGAGAAAAAAGAAGCATGACGTATTTATGTCACACTTCTATCGATGTTCTTATTTTATTTATATTTTTTACGAAGTGCTTTACTGAAACCATCTGCATCACGATTCCCGACGACGTAGAAGTTGACGCTCGCATCTTTCTTGTATAATTTTTTGTTAATCGACATTTTATACGAACCATTACTGCGTGGCTTCGCCTTACCAAGTAGTTTCCATGATTTGCTCGACTTATGGTAGACATAAGCTTCGACGCGTACATCCTTGTTCGAAACAGATCCGGTCACTGTCCGAGTCGTACGTGTCAGTATTTTCGTATCGACGGTTACTGCTTTTGGAATGAATGTCCGCACCGTGAGGTCGATTGGATCGAGGTCGTACGAGATCGGATCTCGTGGTTCTTCCGTCGTATCGCCATCATCCTCTCCCGGCTCGTCCCCTTCATCGCCATCGTCATATCCATCATCATCACCATCACCCGGTTCATCACCGTCGTCTCCTCCATCGTCATCGCCATAAGAAGCGGCACGCGCTACGTAATACTCGTCCCAGCCATCATCCATTCCATCATCATCGCCTGTGTAATCATCAACGCTTACGACTTCAAGGAAATAGTTCGGTGTGACATCGGAAGAGCTGTCTTCGTCCTCTTCATCATAGTCATACTCATCGGAATCAGATTGATGGTAGTCGTAGAAATCCTCGCCGATCAATCCTTCTTCGGGTAACTCGATCGAATAGTTCCCATTCGCATCCGCTTTTGCATGAGCGACTTCTTGTAAGTCTTCTTCCTCTGTGTCGTCCGACTGTAAGACGACGATTGCTCCGGCAGGTGCCTTTCCTTTTAAGACTTCCGTCCGTGTGTGGATATTTTTCGTTTCTACTGTGAATTCGTCCGTCGCTGCTTCAACAGGCGAGAGGTAGACTGCACTACTGAGACCGAGCGTCACGAGTGCTGTCCATGTCATACTTTTTTTCATCGTAAAACGCCTCCTTTTTCTGTAGTATAGCAAGGAAATTACTGGATATATTTTCAGTTTTAAATGATAAAGAAATGAGATTTTAAAAAACGTTAGTATAGAGAAAATTAAAAATCCCTCTGTACCGAAACACATACAGAGGGAAAAGAAATCTTATTTTTTTGCTGGAACCTTTATGAGGAATGGTACCGGTTTAGGAACATCTCCGAACTTTGCGAACAAGACGACGAGGTGTTCGTACTTGTCTGGTGTCACGACGGCTTGACTTCCTTGAATCGTTACGATGTCTGGATGAGAAGATTTCCATTCACTTATAGATTTTGATCCAATACCAAGAACACCACCATAACTTTGAGGAAGCGAAGCTGACTTACCTAACGTGAGTGAATCGACAATCGGATTGACGATGCCTCCGAGGACATTCAATAAACTTGAGAGTAAGGATGTCTGAGTATCTTGCGTAGCGAATGACAATATACTTGAAGTATTACCAGTTGTCGCAGAAAGCGTGAAAGGCGTAATTTGTGATCGATTCTTAACGATACCGAGACTCGTTAAAAGACTTTCATTACTTGATTTCCATGTAAGTGGAGATCCGTTTAACGTAGTCGGTAACTTTAAATCGAGGTAGACGTTCAGCGTCGGACTAACGGCTGCGATGCGCGCGAGATCTTCTTTAAGGATCAGACTGAGATTCCCAGCAATCGTTCCCTCAAATGTCTTGCTTTTTAGGACGCCGTTTTTTGTGATCCATGCCGTCAACGTAAACGCCTGTGAAGAAACTGCTGGGATGATAGTACCTGTATTTGTGATGGCATTGGTATTACTAGAGGTCCATGTGATCGGTAACTTATTGACTTCAGTCGGCAAGTTGAGTGGTAATTTCAAATCTGTTAGTGAAGAGAGGGAGAGATCTTTCACTGCCTGATTTAGTTCCGCTTCTAGAGTCCATGGAACTTCAATTTCAGGAAATGATTTTTCAGCAGTCACACCATCTTTCTCTACTTGAACCGTGACGACAATGTTTTTGGTCGTATCGCCTCGAACGATGACTCCGCTACTCGATAATACACCTGGATCATCAGACGAGAGGGATAATTTTACTCCTGTAGGAGGTTGAATCACTAGATTTTCTGTTAATTTAGTCGGAATGGTGAGGTTCTTAAGATATGACTCTAATAGATCCCTGACAGATAAACCTGCCTGTGGAACCACTAAATTAGAGAAGGTTTTCTGTAATGTGGAACTTCCTTTTTTAGCGGTTATTTTAAGTGAGACGAGCTCATCTTTAATACCTGGAATGACGATTCCATCGTTTGACAGTACATTCGTTTTGTCGGAAGATAACGTAACTTCAATTCCGGTAGGTGGCTGGATATTAAGATTATCATTGAGTAAAGAAGGAATTGATAGTTGATCGAGATACTTTTGTAATTCTTCGGTATCCGTCAATCCACGTTTCGGTACTGAAATTTTTTCAAATTGTTTATAAAGCGATATCCCATTTTTTGAAGCAATGACCGTAATATCAGTCGTTCGATCTACGGTATCGCGTGTTAGGATTCCGGTACTAGATAACAGCGAAGTAACGGAGGACTCGACACTAACGGTTATTCCTGCAGGTGGATTTAATGAAAGATCAGTTTCAAGTGATTTTGGTATCGAAACACCATTCAAATAGTTCGTCAGTTCTTCTGTGACTGTCAGAGGACGTGCAGGTACTGAAAGGTTTGAAAACATCCTCGTCCTTGAAACACCGTTCAGCAATGCTGTCACACTGACCGTAACAGTTTGAGCAGTGTCTGCTGGTTTAATAACGCCTGACGTTGCCACAATATCAGGTTGAGAAGAGGTCAGGTAGACGGTCATTCCTTCCGGTGCGAGAGGCAACTGAATGTTTTGGTTCAACGGACTAGCAATCTCGACTTGATCCAAATAAGTATCAATCAAGGCATCCGATAACACTTCTTGTTTTGGGATCGTGATCAGTGGAAACTCCTTCTTACGAATGAGTCCGTCTTTTGACGCCGTCACCGTCACGGAGACAATCTGATCAGTCAGACCGCGTGTCACTCTTCCAGTATTTGAAAGGATAGCTGTATTTGTTGAGAAGAGAGAGGTCTCGATTCCCGGTGTCATCGGGGTCGGCAAGTAATAATCAGTCGTCAGAGGTGACGGGATTTCGACCGTTCTCAAGTAATCATCAAGCAAATCGGACGTCGCGTTTTCTTTCTTTGGAATGGTCAAGTTCGAGAAAGTGCGTAATTTAGTAACGCCGTCTTTTGTCGCAATGACTGTTAATGAGACGATTTTATCCGTTTGACCACGGATGATTTGTCCTGTATTTGACAGGATGGATGTATTGGTTGAAGAAAGTGTCGTTTGAATTCCTTCAACTGTCGGAAGACTTACGTCACGCGTCAACGTACTCGGGATATCGAGTTTGTTCAAATAATCTGCTAACAGTTCGTCAATCGCCGTATCTCGTTTCGGGACTTGATAGTTCCAAAAACTACGTGTACGTGTCACGCCGTTTTTCGTCGCCGAAACAAGAAATGAGAGGGATTGATCGGTCAGTCCACGTGTCACCTTCCCCGTCGACGAGAGGACATCTGGAAGAGAAGAGGTCAGAGAAAGTGTCGTTCCCGTAGCGGCAGGTAATACTAAATCCCTTGTTAAAGGATTTGGGAATGTCAGACGACTCAAGTAATCGTCTAAGAATAATTCCGTCGCATTGTCAACTTTTGGGACAGTGATATTCGAGTAGAGACGTGATTTTTCGAGACTACCTTTTGAAGCTTTTAACGTGAGTGTGACGAGTTGATCTGTCAGATCACGGCGTACTTTACCGTCCGATGTGACGATTTTTTCGTTTGAAGACACTAATTGGAATGTTATACCTTCTGCTTGCGGCAGCTGAACGTCCTTCGTCAATGGACTTGCCAGCTTGAATTTGTCGAGAGTGAAGTCAATCAGTTCCTCGTCCGTCAGCTCACGTTTCGGAATCGTGATGCCCGAGAAGGAACGTGTTTCTTCAAGGCCATTCAATTTCCCGACGATCGTGAACGCGACGTCCCGTTCTTGATCTGTACGAGTGACTTGTCCGGTAGGCGATAGATTGCCGTCTGTGGAGCGAATACTAAATGTGGCACCATCCATTTGTGGCAACTGAATATTTTGGAGGAGTGGACTTGGAATCGTAATTCCTGCAAGCAATGCCTTCAAGATTTTTCGTGAGTCTTCCGGTGCTGGAGGCGTGACGACGTTACGAATCGTCACAGTGGAAGGCGCTGCATTTTGCGATCCACTTAAAATCGAGACATCATAGCGTCCGACCGGTAACATATTCGTTTCGATCCGGAAGTATCCTTGGCGATCACGTTTTAGTGGATACATGGATACACGGTCTTTATCGTCGATCAGGTACAGGTGATGTGTCATACCTTTTGCCGGATAGAGGATCCGACCGGTGACCAGCAGTCGGCGACCACTTTCAAACGGCGTATACTTCACGTTTTCATGTTTGACGTCTGAGACGCGCAATGTATTTTTTCCGGTAATCAAGACATTTCGTCCAACGGCTGTGTACTTCACGCTTTTCTTCCCAAAGGACGCTGTCGTCGTACGTGTCCATTTGAGTGGATACGAATAGCGCTGTCCACCAGCAAAAATCGTCGATAGCCGTTCTGGAAGTTTGGCCGATTGATTTTTCCCGACCGTCTTGACGACAGGAGGGAGAATCGATTTCGGATAGTTTTTAATCGTGACGTACCAGTAGGCACTCTTAGACGTTCCCGAAACATTTCCTTTTATTTTTTGTTTTCGATCAATGATTTTTTTATCGAAGCGAACATTACTCCACTTTACGGATCTTTTTACCTTTTTTCCGTTCGCAAGTTTGACACGAACGGTCTTCGGTGGAGAAAGAGGTTTGACCGCAAACACGTCACCGCCATAGTGAACAGTTGATGCAGGACGGTAGATTTTTTTGACGCTGCTTGATTTAGCGGCAGCAACGGATTGAAATGAGGCGGGGAAGGAAAGCAACAGACAGAGAAGAACGATGAGACTCTTTCGCATGACCAAACCTCCCTAGAAAATGTAGTGTCCAGGCAAATGATTGGCTCTCAGGTGTTGAAATTCCCTTGTTGTATGTAGACAAGAAAAGTAGAAAAATATGCGATGAACCTAATGAGAAGCTAGGTTCACCGCATATTTAGTTTAAACAGAAACGCACATCATTAACGTTTTGAAACTTTGATGATGATCGGAACTGGATTACTAAATCCTTCGAAGTTTGCATAGAGGACAACTACGTGATCATAGTCATCTCGTTTAAGCGTCAAGTTATTTCCTTGAATCGTTACGAGATCCGGATGAGAACTACTCCATCCTGTGATTTTACGTTCTCCGATACCCAGTAAGCCAATACCACCATATTTATCTGGCAGTGTGATGGTATTTTGATTCCCAGTGAGACCATTGAGGACCGGTTTCAGAACGTCTCCAAGTAAGTCAAGTAACCCACCGAGTAGACCACCATTAGGGCGTTGAATAGCAAGATTCAACGTTTCTGACGTCCCTCCAGATGTTGCTGTCAGTGTGAATGGCGTTGAACTAGAGTCGTTCAAGATGGCACCTGTGCTACTTAATAACGATGGTGCACTCGAAGTCCAAGTAACCGCTGAACCATTCAATGAAGTCGGAAGGTTGAGGTTGTAACCGACGTTCAGCGTACCGACGCTCGACTTGATTTTAGCGATATCATTTTTAAACGATAGCCCCAGATTAGCTGCGACTGTTCCTGCGAATGTTTTCGTTTTCGTGATACCACCTTTTGTGACGCTTGCTTTGAGTGTGAAGTTTTGTAAGTTCAATGCCCCTTTCACGACACCGTCGTTCGAGATGACGTCCGGATTGTTTGAAGTCCATTGAACCGCAATTCCTTTCGAACTACTCGGTAAATTGACGTTACCCGTTAAATTCAATAGATTCAGATTGATTGCATTCAGCGCAGCATCTAGCTCTGCTGAAAGACTGAGTGGCACAAGAATATTCGTAAACGTCCGCGATTTCGTGATGCCGTCTTTAGAGACGTTAACCGTCACAGAAATCGTTTTATCGACATCTGGTGGAGTCAGAATACCTGAGTTCGATAAAATATTTGGGTCTGACGCACTGATTGATAAGTTTACACCAGCTGGTGGTGTGAGCGACAAGTTCGTTGTCAACGGACTGCTAATTGTCAAACCAGACAGGTAAAGATCAAGTAATTCATCTGTCGTTGCATCTTGTTTTGGAACCGTTAAGTTCCAGAAATCACGTGATTTCGTGATACCGTCTTTTGTGACCGAGACGACGATCGAGACGGTTTGATCCGTCATACCGCGTGTGACGACACCTGTGTCTGAGATGACGCTAGGTTTAGTTGATGTGATGGAAACCGTAGCACCCGGAAGTGCTGGAAGAACGATATTTTTCGTCACTGGACTCTTGATATCGAGTTTATCGAGATAATCTTGCAACAGGCTATCTGTCGCATTGTCGACTTTCGGGACGAGGATGTTCGGGAAGCTCTTCGTTTTCGTCAAGCTGCCTTTCGTCGCGCGTAACGTCAAGTCGACTTGTTTATCTTCCATTCCGCGTTTGACGATTCCGCTGCTTGAGACAACGGCTTCATTCGACGAAATCAGCGAGAACGAGATTCCTTCAGCCGTTGGTAATGTGATATTCGTTTTGAGTGGATTGGCGATTGTGAAGTTCTGAAGCGTGAAGTCGATTAACTCTTCATCCGATAAATCTTTTCGTGGAACGAGGATGTTCGAGAACGATTTGCTTTCCGTCACACCGCCGAATGTCGCCTTGATCACAAAATTGACGGTTTGATCGGTCGCGCCACGCGTGACTTTTCCGCTGCTAGAGACAGCTGAGTTGTCTGAATCGACCGCGAACGAGACACCATCGACTTCTGGGAACTCGATGTCACTTAATAGGGGATTCGAGACGTTGATGACGAGAAGTAATTTTTGAAGCAATTCTCGTTTTTGTTCATCCGTTGGTTCCGTGATCGGTTTTTTAATCGTAATCGTGACGGATTTCGTTTTTTTCGAACCTGACAGGATGTAGACCGTGTAGTCTCCTGGTGCGAGTTCCTGACTAGTCACGTAGTAGTGACCTTTTTTGTCGAGCTTGAGATACATCTTCGTGCTCTCACCCGTCTTTTTATCCGTAATGACGAGGTAGCTCTTCATACCTTTTGCTTCATAGAGAATTTTGCCGGTTGCCCGGATTTTTTTCCCGTACGAGACGAGATAGTACTTCTGCATCGACTGAACGACATCGGATACTTTCAGCTTGGCAGCCCCGTAGATTTCGAGGTTGCGTCCGACTGTCGAATACGTCAGATTTTTCGTACCGAATGAAGCTGTTGAGACCTTACTCCATTTGAGCGGATACGAGTAGCGTTGTCCACCCTCGAAAATCGTTGAAAGACGTGTCGGCAAGTTCGCTGGTTGATTCTTTCCGACGGTCATGACATTCGGAGCAAGTACCTTCGCTGGATAGTTTTTGACTTTGACATACCAGTACGCATTTTTTGATGTACCATAGACATCTCCCTTGATCTTCTGTTTCTTTCCGATGTACTTCTTATCAAAGCTGACCTTACTCCATTTGACGGATCGATACGCATACTTCCCGTTCGAGAGCTTGACCTTGACGGATTTTGGATACGTCAATTTCTTCTTGGCATACTTCACGCCACCGTAGTGAACGAGATACTTCGGTGAGTAGACGGTCTTTACGCTACTCGAAGAAGCGGCAGAAGCACCCAATGGGGTCAACCCATAAGACAGAATGAGAAGAAGACTCAGAACAATTGCCAACCCTTTTTTCATCAATACAACCTCCTCTAAATCAATAGACTAAAGTGTGCATGGATGAACGTGCATCTCAGGTGTATAAAATAAAATTACCCTTTTATTATGGAAAATATGTAATATTTTTAACATAATTATATTAAATGGTATTTATTAGGCATCTAATATAGGTCAATTGACCTGAATCATTGGTATAGGTTAGTTTAAAACATGTAATTAATATTCAACAATTTAAGGAACATATACTCATAAAGTTTCAACGAATAGTAATTTTGGTCTAATTTTCAAATATATTACATACTTGTTTCTTTTATTTTCAAAAAGTACTAAATTCGGTCGTCCAGTGTATGAATTGAGTATTATTTCGAAATAAAGGTCATGAAAAAACGATAAAAATTGAATAAAAATGTAAAAATAAAAACTAAAAAGGAAAAATAGATAGAAAAAACCATTAAATCCATTATAATGAGATGAGGTATGAATGATGTATTCATGGAATGAACATAAAGAAAGAGGATGATCGAATGAAACGCATGACAACAACGGTACTTGCAGCAATGATCGCAGGCGCGACAGTATGTGCCGGAAGTGCAACGGCTGCTACGAAAGAGGAAACGAAGTATACGACGCAGTACACAAACTTAAAGACTGGTATGACGATGACGGAAGCAGCAAAAGTCTTATACGGTAAAGATTACAAAAAACAACTGGTGAAAAAGAGTGGCAGTACGGTTTTAAAGAAACAAGCGGAGTCGACGGAAATCTCGTATGGTCAAAAAACGAAGTTCTACTACTTCACGAATGGCAAGAACGGAGATAGCGATACGTCACTCATCTTCAAGACGAAAAAGAACAGTTCTGTCTATCGGTTGACTGGAAAATCGTTTGATATCTATCGTGAAAATACGAAGTCTGCCGCACGTGAAAGTACACGTAAGCTGGCAAAGGGTGCAAAGGTTAAAGAAGGAATGACTGCGAAGCAACTCGATGCGATTCTTTCTGGGACAGGTCTTGGGGAATGGACTGGACTCGAGGCGACGGATTGGTCGTCAATTCAATCGAAAGCGGACCTCGCTGCGATCGGTGCAGAGAAGTCATCGTATAAGACGTATGTTTTCCCGACTTCGACGGGTGGACGGAAGATGGTCCTCATGAGTTACGACTATAAGAAAAAAACCTTCAAAGTCGCAGATCATACGTCACTATGAATACATACAGGAGTCCATCTTTTGCTAGATGGACTCCTGTTGTCTAAGCGGAGCAGGAATTGACGAGATCGAGCAGATGAAATCATTTGGCTGAAGGAGGAATTCCCATGCAACACGACGAGTACTTGCACGAATATCTCATCTCACATCCGACGTTCGCAAAACCGACGATCAAAGCCTACCGTAGTGACGTCCGGCATATGGAACGTGCCGGTGTCTCGTGGTCGATCGCATCGCTCCAGCACTACTTCGATCAGATGCGTCTGAGCTATCAGCCGTCGACGATCCTGCGGCGCTTCCATGCCTTGCGCTCACTCGGGAATGTGCTTGTCCGAGCCGGGAGGTTGCAACGGAATCCCCTGCATGACGTGTCACCGATCACGCACCAACGTTTTCCGGACGAGACCTACTATGATTTACAAGAAGGGCTGTCAATCGTCCGCAGCATCGAGGACCCGATGTACCGTTTGTTTTTCGAAGTGATTTGCCAGACCGGTCTCCGCTTCACCGAAGCACGCCTCTTATCCGTTACGGATATCGATTTTAAGACGCATACGCTATTCGTCCGCTACGGCAAGGGACGTCGCCTGCGGACGATTCCGATCGGAATGATGCTGTCGCATCGTCTCCTACATTTCCTCGGTGAGCGCAAAGAGGGCATTCTGTTTCAGTCCGTGACCGGACGCCATCTGCACGAACAGACGGCGCGTCTCGTTCTCCGTGATGCAGCCTTGCGCTTGAGCGGCGCACCGCTCCGCCCGCATGCGCTCCGGATCGCATATGCGACCTATCTGCATCATGAAGGAGGCTGTACGATCGTTGAGATCCAGCGCTTACTCGGTCATGCGCATCCGACGACGACCGTCGGCTATATCCGGAGTCGTACGAACCGAATCCGGGAGATCCTCAATACGTTGTCGGCTTGAGTCGGTTGACCGAGGCACGATCAATATCGCTTGAAGGAAGGATATAGTGTTGGGTCGTCCGGACGTCCCGGTGACCGAGTAGACGCATGATCGTCAATACGTCCGTCTCATGTTCGTGGTAGAGCGTGGTCGCAAAGGTCACCCGAAGATCGTGCGGACGAAGAATCCGACCGAGCTGTGTCAGACTTGCTTCGCGTAACGTCGACCGAATCCGTTCTGCCGGGAAGCGACGACCCGTTTCCGTTGAAAACAATTCCTGCGAAGGGATGGAAGTCGTTTCAAGATAACGCAATAAGACGCGATGCAATTCGTCATGTAACGGCAGGTGACGCATGCGTCCTCCTTTTCCGTGACGAACGAATAGTTGCTTGGTGTCCCAATCGATATCCGTCCGGTGTAAAGCATGTGCCTCGGCGAAACGAAGTCCCGTATGGAGCAGTAAAAAGCAGAACGCGTAGATGGTCTCGTCCGTAATCCGTTCGAGGACGGACCGGACCTCATCATACGAAAAGCGGGGGCGTCGACGGGCAATCGGGGGATGACGTTTCGTTTGCGCGAGGGGATTGTGTGCTAAGGCGCGTTCAGTAACGAGTTGGTCGAACAGTGTCGACAGGGCGTGGAGACGACGAGCGACAGTCGTCGAAGCATACGACGTTCGCAGTAAGGTGCCGTACCGTTGCATCGAAGGAACATCGATTCGGGTCACGTTGCGACACAGATGACGGACGTCGCTGCGGTAAGCTTTTTTCGTCAATGGACTGTAGGGTCCTTGTTCGATCAACGTTAATAATCGTTCTTCATAGAACACCATCATCCGAGCAAATACTCGACTTTCTTACGGAGTTCGGATTTCAAGGACCGGAGCCGGGCGTGCGAGTACCCGAGCGTCTCTTCCGTCCCGTTCATCAACGACTCAAGAAACGTGAACTCCGTCGCCGATAAGTCACGCTTGAGTTCACTCATCAGATAGGTGAACGACAGGTGCGGGGTACGCGGGCGTTCCGGTAACGCGTCGGAGACGACTTCGGTCGCAAGCGTCCGGTTACGGGTCGCCAGGTAATCGAGCATCGCGCCTTTCGCGCGAATCCGAACGAAGGTGACGGTCAATGTCTTCCCGTCCTCGATCGATTTCCAGAGTCGGAGCAAGGCAGCTTGCCGGCATTCATCTTGTTCATTTGGGTGGATTGACAGGCGGGAGAGCAGGGAGTTGATAAGGGGAAGCCAGTTGCGAAGAAGTTCATTCATCGGAGGGAGTCCTTTTCGAGATATGCATATCTGCTATGTATTCCGCGGTAGTTTCAGTATAAGTAGAGTTATCCGATACAGCCATCTGATTTCATGCGGTTTTTCTCGATTAAAGAAGAGAATTTTTTCTGTATTGAAGGGTGAACGCATCGTAAAAGATGAGAAAACCGTTGGCACGATTCAAAAAAGTGACGTTGAAAGCCGAGGATAACTCTACTTATCCTCGGACGTGTTCGAAAAAAGTTTTATTTTTGGAAAAAGAAGGCAAATGTTGAGAATTTCATTATACTTATGAATAAGACGCCACTAAAAAGGAGAAACCACATATGAAAAAATTGATTGTCGGTCTTGCTGCGACCGTATTGTATTCTGCAACGTCGATGCATTCGTCGGCAGAAGTCAAAATGCCGTTCGTCACGTCACTCACTCCGTCATCCGCTTTTCAAGTCGTACCGGATGAGTCGCGTGTCTGGCGCTGGGGAACTTATGAAGCACCACGACTCTTCGATTTCGAGCAAGCGCGTGATTTGCAGGTGCTATCGACTGAAGAAGGAGCACCGATACAAGACTTTACGGTCTCGGACGATCAACAACGATTCGTCTTTGTGAAGGATCAGGTGCTTGAGGTACGTGACGCGACAGGAAACGTGCTACACGTCATCGATCAGATCAAGACACCTGCAGGAGCGCTCCAGTCGTTCACTCGTGCTCGCTTCTTCCCAGACTCACATCTCCTTGCTGTGAGCGCGAAACAAGAGGGGGTCGAGCAGACAGCCGTCTACGATTTAGATTCAGCAACCGTTCGTTTTGTCCAGGAGACGACAGGAGCAAAAGCGATTCGGACGTCGACTGCTTATTTAGCGATCATCCGTGAGACAAGCGTTGACGTCTACGAGAAAGACGGAACGCTCGCGAAACGTCTCACGCATCCATCCGGCTACGCCGCCTATGAGATGGGACGCGAGGGCACACTCGTACTCGCGAAGGCGAATGACCGCCGTCTACATGTCTATGATGGAGCACATCAATTCAAGGAAAGTACCTCCTCGCAGTTCATCACGGGGATGACCGGAACGTATAAAGATATCGCGGTCGACGAAAGTGGGAAGTTCATCGGTGCCTTGTATACGGGACGGGACGGTTACTTCGCCTTGTTTGAGAAAAACGGTCACCGGATCGAGACATCGCTGGATCGGGATGATTCCGTCAGTTACTCGTCGGTGCTCGGCATGACGAAAGGAGCCCGCTACCTTATCGCGAATGCCGATGGTGGTGAGCGGACGAACATGTACGATGGTCGCCTGCTCGTCGAGCGACCGGTCGCGCTTTCGATTCCGTCTTCCTTCAAGGAAGTGAAGGTCGGATCACCTGAGCCGCTTCTTCTCAACGTCACGCAAGCAGACGGCAAGAAAAAACAAGTCACGGCAAAAGTGAAGTGGGTTTCGGATCAACCGACGATCGCGAGCGTCTCGTCCGGAAAACTATACGGGAAAAAAGCGGGAGCCTACACGTTACGAGCATCCTACGGAGGCTACACTGCGACACTCAAAGGAAAAGTCATCCCGTTACCGAAGTTGTCGACTGTCTCCGACAGCAGTTGGTTGAAACGTCAAAAGCAGGCGATGCAAGAGAAGCAAGGGTTTGAAGGATCACCACGCGTCGGAGCTAGTTATGTCTCGTGGACAGGTACGTCCGGTAGCCTCGTTCAAACAGGAGAAAAGGTTCTCAACGGAAAGTGGAAAGGTCGTCATTTTGTAGCCCGTTATCCGCGCTTCGGCAGTCAAATCGATCGGATTGATCTCGTCACGCTCGCACCATCTCTTGAGAAACGGACGCTGACGAAAGCAGAAGTCAGCGCCGTGTTCGGGAAACCAACGTTCAAGGAAACGTATGCGACGTCCTACTCGCAACGCGTCGTCGAAGGCAAAACGACGCGCGCGACGTACGCGATCCGCAGCATCTACGAATATCGGATCGGACAAGTGACCTGCCAGTTCGCCTTTGACGCGAAAGGAACGGCACGGTTGATTCATGTGAATTAAACAGATGGATGGATTTGGAAAAATGAAGGAGTTGTGTTAGGGTAACGGTAATCCACGACAAAGGAGGAACATCGAATGAAATGGATGAAAGGATGTATGGCACTACTACTAGTGCTTGTATTACTTGTTCCAATGACGGTTGATGCGAAAACGATGTCGAATGCCGCGTACTTGAAAAAACAATTCGCAGCAGCAGAAAAAGGAACCTTGCTTGAGGCAAAGGCGAAGCTGTATGATCGTTTCACGATTAAAGGAAAGGACGCCAGCTATGGGGTCGATCAGACCGATTGTTGTGTCTTCGGGAAGTTGAAAGGAACGTATCTGTATTCCGATTTTCGGTTTAGTGCGAAGTACCCGGAGCATGTCGGAGTCTTGATGACGTTACCGCAGCTCAACGACCGTAAAATTAAGCTGAGTGAGGTCAAACAGGCGCTCGGGAAACCGAGTCAACACGAAACGCTACAAAAGGATGAAGTTCCAGCAAAGATGAGCTTTCAAATTAAAAAAGAAGAATATCTCCGATTCGAACAAAAGGGTACGTACTATTACAACGTAAGTAAAAAAGCCTTGCTGTGGTTTGACTACGATACTAAAGGCTATGTCCGCGCATTTGGTGTTTCAGCGACGGATCGATGAAGGAGAGTACGCAATATAAAACACGTCATCAGTCTACTGGATGCCATCTATCGATGGTGTCTGGTAGCTTTTTTTGTAGTGAACGAGGTGAAAACAGGCTTATTTCTTGAAGGAATAGTTTCTTAAATAATTAATATGGTTAGCTTTATAAAGTGGTGAAAGAATGGTATATTTTTGAATAATCTATCAGTTATATCAACAAGGATGGTGCAAATTTTGAAAAAGAATATGATGAGGTATACGGTGATTGCAATCATCGTACTGTTTGTTGCTGCCATAGCCATTCGTTACATGTATCCGTATAGCACTCTCAGCATCAACAAAAAAGTTGAAGTGGATTCGGACCAAATAACGAGTCGTTATCACAACAACCTTCAAAAGTTGTCTTCACACGTTCCGACTCTGTCGGAAGATGAAGAATACAATGAAAAAATAAAGGCGCAGGTGGAGAACGTCCTCGCTTCTTCTGCATTAAATGAGAAAGATGTACGTAAAGCGGATGTACTACAATTATTGAATGACATGAACGGTTTAGTGAAAAGCATAGGACATCACGTCAGATATCAACCAGAGTATTTTAATGAAAAGCAGCGATCGTATCTGATTGCATTCAAAAATCATCTTCAAGCGAACTCCTATAATACGAATCAAATCATCGAATACTCCTTTTCAAGCAACGATGAAATCGTCACTTCGATTCATGAGTTGTACAAAGGGATGAATCAAGACATCGAAGCCTTGTTACAACTGAGTTGAATCATTTTTACATCAAAGTAAAGCATCTGTGTCCATTTTAATGATGGATACAGATGCTTTTATTTTTATCGGTGTGAAACTAGAAGTTCCTACCTTGTGCTGCAGAATACGCGACGAAAGGATATAACTACGTAACTCCACATCATCGTACAGTTTACTGACATATAGTATATAAAACTTAATATTAATGAACGAGATATAATGTTGTCACTGCTTGTTCTGATTGTAGAATCAAATCATTCGTCTGATCATCTAATAAAACAGGAACGTCATTTGATTGCTTTTCTTGCTGAGTCAACTCTTGATTGATTAATTTATAAAGTATGGCAACTAGCTTGATATTTGTGTCGACTAGCATTTTTTCTTCTTGCGTATATGAAGCATAATCCGTATTACGCGCTACTAAAGTTTCAAATTCGTATACTTGCTTACGATAAATTTTGTGAATCATATTTAGATGAATTTCCATTTTAGTCGCCAGTACGTCTAGTCGTATTAAAAAATCGATTGATTTTCTGATGGATCTATTGATTTCGTTCACTTCTCGTTCAATTTCCAAAGCTTTTTCTAAATTTGAGTTATTTTTTAACTCTTTAAATATAGAGCCCATTGCTAAAAATTGGCCAATAAAGGGAATCACCAATATAGTTATAAAATATTGATGAATCTCTATTTGAAATGTTTTGAACTTTTGGAAATCATAAAAAGTGAGTTTAGGTAAAGTAAAAGATTCATTCGCTTTTTGTTCAAACTCTGGTCGGTTTTTAAGTTGTTCAAATGCGTTTGAAAACCGTTGAAAACTTTTAAAAATTTTAACCTCGAGTTTTTCAAGTTTTTCTATTTGTTCTGCCGTTTCTTTTTTGACATGAACCAGATTACTTTTACACCTATTATATTCAGCCTCAGAGTTTTGAACGATTTGCTGAGGTGCTTTAAGTTGCTGTACCTTTTGTTTAATACTTTTTGATTCTGATTTGAGTTTTTTTGTGATAAACGAAAATGGCATGTTATATACAGCTCCTTCTATTTAAAGCACTATTAAAACGTATGCATCATACGCCTAACTTTATATGACAGGATGATTTGATTTTATGAAGAAATCATAATTTAAATTGAAGCGTGCTAGTAGAGTCGTTCATAAAATCTGTTAATCCATCGATTGTCCCGTCGTAAGAAAGATGAATGTTATATTTTTGAACAATATCTGTTAGCGTTCGGTTGATTTCTAAATCGGAATGCGCGATAGTTAGTTGTAGTGCAATTTCGTGCGTCATTTCAACTCGTTTCGAAAGATGATGGAAATCTATTTTTTCAAGTGTCGCTACATACTCAAGTAAGTCCGTATTGATTTTTTTGAAGTTTTCTAATTTGTAATCCATTGAAGACTTTGATTGATTTAGCCAATCCATGATCTTTTTTACATTTTTCGAATGTTCAATGTAGTAAATCAAGCTGACACTTACTAAACCTGTGACGCTAGCACCGACGAAGGTCGTCAATACATCACCGACAATCGGAATGTTGAGTGCAGGAATCTTTCGCATAGCTTCCACAACAACTGTTCCTAAGACCACAGAAGCACCGGTAGAAATGAGGATAGCGACAGACTTCATGACTTCACCAGGTGGTAAGTTTTGCGGGTTAAGTATTAATATTTTCAAAGCTTCCACAATAGTAGAGAAACTTTCACGGATGATCTTGACTGTATTTTTGGCAGTTGTAACGAATATATTGATCAAGGTATTTGCTAACGATGATAAAATTCCTGATAATAGACCATCTTTAAATCCATGAATAATTTCTTTATATTTTTGACTGATACGCTTAAAGGCGCTCTTTACGATATGTGCTGTTTCTTTAAAAAATAATTGTAAATCGAATGAAGCGCGCATTTTTTTGATAAAAGGTGGTAATTCTGCTTTTACGATCATTACAAGCTCACCTAAAATCACACCCAGCGCCTGACGTAATCCCATCTTAATACCAAGTGCATAACTGGATTGAATCGTGTCATTTAAAAATTTAGTACTCGTGTAATATTTACTCTTCAACTGCTTCTCGTAGTTATCCCGTGCTTTTTTCTCTGCAGCTGCCATCCTTTTCGCATCAACGGATTCCAACTGAGTAAGTTTGTTTAATTCCTTTTTCTCCCGATTATCGAGTGAAGTTTGATTGGAAAGTTCGTTTATTCGTTCTTGTCTTTCTGGTCTCATTTGATCGAGTGAATCAGTGAATTGTTCCGTTGTCTTCGCGCCTTTCGAACGATTGATGGAACGATTCGTATGCTTGAGGTTCATCGATTGATTGGCAAGTTCAACACCATCTGCATCAGCTAAAATTCGACCAGCATCTCCTTGAATTTCTTTCGCAGAAATGACATGGTCTAGATCAATCTTTTCATTTTGAGAAATTCTTTTTCCTGTATAGGCATCCTGTAAAATCCCTTGTTCTTTTTTGATAGCACCTTCTCTGTTGCGATTGATGTAGTTTTTGTGACTGTGGTATTTAGCAGATGTTGATTTATCATAGCTACTCTGGGTTTCGTAATCATACTGATTGTTCTTATTGGCATACCCTTCGAATTGAGAATCACCCTTTTGAATAGCTCTTACGTTATGAATAGTATCGACATCTCCGCCATGACGATCTTTTACGAACAGAAGATCTAATCCAAATGAAGTAATTAAACTTCTAATAATGACCTCTTGATATTGATCTAACAGACTCCTTACCGGTGATTTTTCTAAAGTATCTGCAGGTGTATTAGTCTTTAAATTTTGAATAATACCGTACGTTTCAATTGTATTCATATAACACCTCATTCTATTTTTGATATGGGAAAGTATAGAACGAATCATTTTTATCATTTGTAGCTTCTGGATTCAGCTAAATCAAAGAAGGAGGTAAGTATCCGGTGTTCAATTCGGAAACTTATCTCCTTTAATAACAACTATTCAAGCTATTCTTTCATGTAATTTAAAATCAAAAATTAAGATAAAAAGAAAGCATCTAACTCTTCGTGATTGTGAAGGATATTGGAAGAGGGGACGTTTAACTCTTCAGCTAATTCAATTGAAGCTGCTGCGATAGATGCTGAGTTTGCTTCCATATCAAAGGCAGCGTCAATTAGAGAATGATAACGTGAAAAAGTAGCGTTAATCTTTTCGATCAATTGGCGATACGCTGAATCCATTTGCCGTAGAAGAGAATCCGAATAAGCGTCTAACACTTTTTTCAAAGCCTCTTCGCGCTGGCCAAGCTTTCCTTTTGCGAATTTCCAAATAAAATCAGTAGCAACCGTTCCAATAACAGCACCTAAAAGTGGTATCGGAATTAGTGCCTGTCCTAATGCAGCACCAATTGCTGTAACACCTGCTTCAAAACAAATAATTTGTCCCTCAGTTAAAACTTCATCAGCTTCGATTTCTCCAGCGTAGTATTGCTTAAATAAAGAAGTCATACCAAACGCAGCACTTGTGACTGCTCCTGCAAAAGGTGCCGAAAGGGCAGTGGTGTTTGTAAGAGTATAGATTGATCCAGCAGTTATTCCAGCGCGAAGACCGTTCTTTCCAGCATCCAAACCGAGTTCTTTCCAATCTTCCGAATTAAGATGGGATAGCGCTTTTCCTTCTTTTTTCTTGCTATATAGTCCTTTAAATAATGATAAAGAAGCTGTTACAGTAGCAGCGCTACCGGCGACCTTTAATCCTTCTCCAACAGAAGGACCGCGCATAGCATTTGTAGCTTTTGTTTTTTCTTTCGCTTTACGATCAATTTCTTTTTTAATCTCGTGGTTTTGATCGACTATATCATCTTGATGATTAGTCACTGTTTCAAATACTTTACCAAGTTGTACCTCATCATAATTTGAAATCGAGGGATGGCACATGTCAGAGAAAGAACGACCTGATAGAGCTTCTAACTTATTAACTTTATTTAAAATTGATTGTGCGGACTTTGCTGAAAGTGATTCTGGTACAATACCATTTCGTATCTGTTCAATTAAAGCAAATTGATCTTTAGGAATCATGTAATCAATAGAAGAGTCCTGGTATGTTTGAAGATGCTTAGCAACATGACTCAACGTATTTCCTGTTCCGTTAATGAATTTTGATTGGATTTTGACACCATTTAGTATGAAATCTTCTGGTGCCGTTCGTCCTACACCATCGAATGTAGCATCCGCATTTAATCCAAGTAGTGTATTTTTTGCATTCCTTACATTTACTTCGAGGTGCTCTGCAACCTCTCCATGCTTTGTTCGAAGCGTACCTAAAATGTTTTGTGGAGAAGATAGAAACTGACGCATTTTGGATAAATGAATTAATGCATTTTCAAAATTAATATCTTGTTGTGATTGAGATTTGAGTTGATCTTTAATGATTTGATCAATTTGATTATTGAGATATGACTGTTTGAATGTATTAAATCCGTCTACACCAGAAGCAATAAATTGATCTTTGATTGTTTGGTCCATGATTTATCCGATCGCTTTCATGAATAAGGCAGATAGGCTATGAGCATTATTAACGATTGCAAGTAACTTATTCTTTTGATCAGAAGTGAACGAAGTATAAGATGTAATGTCTTGTGCGCCGCGAGTAAATTGATGGAACATCATATAAAGTTCATTTGCTAGTCGTTTTGTTGCGCCATCTAGCTCTATGATTTCACGAGTAATTGCCTGTAATTTTTTCTTCTCGGCTGTAATCTTTATTCGTTCTGAATCTGCTTTAATTGCAGCCTCCTTATTTTTCTTACTTGCAAAAATACCTCCGGTAATCAGTGTGGCTGCTCCAATAGTCCAACCGATAGGACCTGCCAAAGCTAATAAAGCACTGCCACCTGCCATACCACTTCCACCAATAGTAAGGGCACCTCCACCTAGCCATGCAAGAGCAGCATTTGTTGCTGCAACACCACTAAGGCCTGAAATGGCTGCTCCAGTAGACGCTGTACCAAACGTAGTGGCGATCGCCATAGCAGCCGTTGGCGCGAATGCTGCTGTCGCTACACCTGCGGCTACACCGGCAGCAGTACCTCCACCAGCAATTTTGAGCATAGTTTTCTCGTCATATTCAATTTCACTGAGTACTTTAAAACTGGAAAGGTTAACTTTGATTTCCTCTAATTCTTTTTCAAATTCTTTTGGTGTATTTGCAAGACTGTTAACATATTGCTCAATACTATCGATGACAACGACTGAATTGTTTCGTGTTTCATGAAGTTTAATCGCTTCGGTTGTTGTTTCTTTACCAGCAAATTCATAATCAGCTATTTCATTTTCTAATTTGCGAATTGCATCTTTTTTTAATGTTGTATTTAGCATGTTCATCCTCCTAACAATATATGCTAATTCTATAAAAATAAGTATTTAATTTCCTGTATTTTTACCTTAAAAAGTAAATGATTTTTCGATAATCTGTAAATACGAAATATTTTTTATAGGGTTAAAGATAAATTACAGCTAAACATAGTGAATATTCAGTTGAAATTAAAAAAAGAATAAATGATTTGATGACCAAAGTTATATTATTTTTATTTTGTGAAATATTTTTAAATCAATTTATTGGTAGTTATATTGATTATTTAAAACAATAGTTAATTAAAAAAGATATTTTTTAGTGTTTAATTTTAATTATTATCGTGTAAACGATTCCATGATACGCTAGGGAACAGAAAAACCTGTTCAGAAAGAAGGAATTCCTATGCATATTCTTGTCATCGATGATGAGGCGAGCATCCGGCATCTCGTCAAACTACAACTTGAGCTCGATGGTCAGACGGTCGAGACGGCAGCGGACGGGGCAACGGCACTCGCATTGCAAGAGACGCAGACGTTTGATTTGATCGTCCTCGATTTGATGCTCCCGGATACGACCGGCTTCGATTTGATTCCCAAGCTGCGGAAGACGACACCTGATTTACCGATCTTGATGCTGACAGCACGTGATCAAATGAATGATAAGATCATCGGTCTGCAGCTCGGAGCGGATGATTATATGACGAAACCGTTTAATGGAACAGAGCTCGTTTTACGTGTGAAAAATCTGTTGAAACGTGTAAAGACGGTCGCACCACCCATGCCTGTCGTGACGGATCCCTTCTTATCGGTTGATCCGGAAGAACGCGTCATTCGTCTCGATGGTCAACCGTTGCCGCTGACGTACCGAGAGTATGCGTTGCTCGCACTCTTCCTGACCCATCCGAAACGGGTCTTCGAGCGTGACGAACTGCTCGAACAGGTCTGGGGCTTTGACTTCTCCGGTCAGACCCGTGCCGTCGATATTATGGTCCAGCGTTTACGGAAGAAACTCGGAGCGCAAGGGGAGCGGATCAAGACGATTTACGGTGTCGGCTACAAATGGGTCGACGCATGAAGCTACGTCAAGTCATCACGGAAAACTTCGTTTTGCTCCTCGTTCCGGCACTGCTCGTTCTCTTCTTGATTCTTTATGCCTTCATCCAATCGAACCTCTATGAGAACGCCGTCGAGTCTGTCCAAAAACTGAGTCGGGAAGCAGAACTCTATACGACGAACTATCTCGCGAGCGAAGAGACGGACTCGCTCGCCGATACGGCTGTCCCAATCGCTTCATACTTAGCAGACCGGTTTGACGCGCGCGTCCAACTGTTCGGACCGAATGCGGAACTACTCGCCGATTCGGAGCGCGATCAATTACCGCTTCTCGCAGGGGACATTGATCAAGCCTTAAAAGGAAAATCGAGTTATCTGTTCCTCAAAGAGACCGATGTTCCTGTACTATTCTTCTCGAGCCCGCTGTATGGTGAGACAGACGTCATCGGTTCAGTCCGCTTTCTCGTCGATCTCCGGACGGAAGCGGAACTGCTTCGACAATTTACCTATGTCTTCACCGGTGTGTTTCTGATGTTGATTGTGATTGCCGTTTGGACGGCCCGTCGAATGGCGAAGACGTTAATCGGACCAATCGACGATTTACGTAGCGTCTCGCATGCCTTGACGAAGGGGCATTATGCAAACGCACTTCCAGCCTATCCATACGAAGAACTGAATCGACTGGCAGCGGACTTTTCGACGCTTGCTGACGCGATTCAGCACAACATCGGGCAGTTGGAGCGACAACGAAACGACCAACAGACGTTCATTGATCACATTACCCATGAACTCCGGACGCCGATGACGGCGATCATGGGCTATGTCGAGTTGATCCCGAAACTACCGCCGGACGAAGCGGCACACTGTTATCACTACATCGAAGTCGAGAGCCAGCGCTTATTGCGACTCGTCTCACACAATCTTGAACCTGTCTCTTATAC
>NZ_WBYY01000009.1:0-36849 GCF_048985645.1 Exiguobacterium sp. A1_3_1
ATGAACGGGGAACAAATCTTGCAGACATTGCAGGTAGCGTTAACGTCCCCAATCGAAGCTAAAACAACCCTTGCAATCAAAGTCGTCTTAGACGTGACGGAGTGGCAAGACCAAGACGTGTTGCAATTCCGAGTCGCACAAGCATAAGGCTATGCTTTTTGTTTACAGAATGGGAACGAACGATTTTTGGAAGAAGAATGTGGTATAATTCGCGCAGGAGCGTGATGTTATTATGTTATGGACAGCGTCCATTGTCTGTTTCATCGCTGCATTGCTGATTACCCCCGTTGTCAAACGTTTTGCCATTGCAGTGGGCGCGGTGGATAGTCCGGATGCACGAAAAGTACATGTTCGAATCATGCCACGTCTAGGTGGGCTTGCGATTTATATCTCATTCATGATCGGATACTTTATCTTACAACCATCGAGTCCATATGCGACTCATATATTAGTCGGTAGTTTCGTGATCATCATGACCGGTATGTTAGATGATCGTTTTCAACTGAATGCTAGGCTGAAGTTAATGGGACAAATCGTAGCGGCAGTCATTGTTTTAAATGGTGGGATTCGAATCGAATTCATCAATTTGCCGTTTGATCAACAGCTGTATCTCGGGTGGTGGAGTGTGCCATTGACCTTCCTGTGGGTCATCGGTATCACGAATGCCGTCAATTTGATTGATGGTTTAGACGGACTAGCTGCTGGCGTATCGAGTATCGTCTTGTTGACGCTAATCAGTTTAGCTGTGATTCAAGGGAACGTCTACGTGACGATCGTTGCGATCCTCTTGCTTATGAGTACGCTCGGTTTTCTGTTTCATAATTTTTATCCGGCAAAAATTTTCATGGGAGACACGGGTTCGCTGTATCTTGGATATATGCTGGCCGTACTTTCCCTACTTGGATTCAAAAATGTAACTTTATTCTCACTTGCTGTACCAGTCATTTTGCTCGGGATTCCGATTTCAGACACGCTGTTCGCTATCGTGCGTCGTATGTTACAAGGGAGACCGCCGTTCGCACCCGATAAAGAGCACTTGCATCACCGCTTACTCGATTTAGGATTTACGATGAGACAAGCCGTTTTAGTGATTTATGGACTTTGTGGTGTGTTCGGAATGACGGCAATCCTCTTTTCGCAAACGAATTCGCTCGGTGCTTTTATTTCTCTCGTTATCTTATTGATCGTACTAGATATTTTAGTCGAATCGTTGGGATTGTTAGGGGATAAATATCGACCCATTCTCAAACTATTAGAACGTCTTACAACGAAATGATTTAAAAAGATCGCTCATCTCAATGTGCGGTCTTTTTTTAAGGGAGATGAGAAAATGCAAGAAATAAATAAAAATGAACGCATTCAGTACTTGGATATTTTGAGGGGATTTGCTTTATGTGGCATTCTATTTGTCAACATGCCAAGTTTTCTTGGCGATCGACCGAATGCGATGATGGGAGACGTCGATCAAGCGATTCGTTTGGTGTTTGACCTCTTCATCCAGACAAAATTCTATACGCTGTTTAGTGTCTTGTTTGGAGCAGGTTTTTATCTGTTCATCCAGCGTTTGCAGCAAAAAGGATTACCGAAGACAATTTTTGCACGACGTCTCGGAATTCTTCTCGTCATTGGACTACTACACTTATGTATTTGGCAGGGAGATATTTTACATACGTATGCGTTGACCGGTTTTATCTTATTGTTATTTATAAAAACAAAGCCGATCACGAAGCTCTTGTTTGCGATAGCATTTCAAATCTATGCCCTTTTGCTCTACCTACTTATTTTCTTTGGGGCTCGTCAATTGGGCGACACTCCCGTCGTCGAGCTAGATAAGACACTTCAGTCGTTCGTCGCATCGCGCGATCTCCTCGGATTTTTATCACATCACGCGACAGTTCAATTACCGGAAGCCCTCATGAATTCTGGTGTCATTTGGCCAGAAATTTTATCCCTGTTCTTGATTGGAGCCTATTTGATGGAACGCTTCAGCACAGCGCCACCGACGAATCGTTTCCTGTGGTGGACGCTTGGAATTAGTTTACTCCTGACACTTCCATCATTTGCAGGAATCATACAGGCGCATGCTGACGTACCAGACGGATCCATCAATCTATTTTACGTCTGGCTCTCAGGACGCACGCTTGCGATCACCTATGCTTGTGCCGTTGCGCTACTCGTTCGTGCTGGACGCATGCAATGGTTTGCTGGACTGGGACGGATGGCATTGACGAATTATTTGATGCATACAGTCGTCTTTACCGTGTTCGTCTTCTTCAGTGGACAACATGGAACGACACCGTTATGGCAAGGACTGTTACTCGTTTTCCTGCTTTTGATCGCACAAGGTGTTGCTTCAAACAGATATCTCCAGTTTCATCCACAAGGTCCCATGGAGAAATTGTGGCGAAAAGGGACTTATGGAAAGAAAAATCGTTGAAGTTCACAAGAACTTAACATCTTTTATGTAGAATGAAGGATGGAGGTGAAACATGCATCGTTTAATTGAAATCTTTCTTGTATCGTTCAAGCTCGGACTGACGTCGTTCGGAGGTCCGGTCGCCCATCTCGGGTATTTTTATGAAGAATATGTCAAACGGAAAAAATGGATTGATGAGAAAGCATATGCTGACTTAGTTGCGCTCTGTCAATTCCTCCCGGGTCCCGCTTCGAGTCAGGTCGGAATGGGAATCGGTTTGATCCGTGGAGGCGTAGCAGGGGCGATCATTTCCTTCGTCGGCTTTACGTTACCGTCGAGTATCGCCTTGATTCTGTTCGCGATTCTTGCGACACAGTTCGATGTCGCAGAAGCCGGATTCATTCATGGCTTGAAACTCGTTGCGGTTGCAATCGTTGCTGACGCCGTCCTTGGCATGGGAATGAAACTTGCGACAGGCGTCAAACGGATGACGTTGATGCTACTGGCGCTAGCAGGCGTACTCTTGATCGCACATCCACTGGCACAAGTCGGTGTCTTGTTGCTCGCAGGTCTTCTTGCGTTCTTCTGGTTTAAAGAAGAGACGGAGACGGGTGGGTCCTTGTCGATTCGCGTACCACGCCTACTTAGCATCACGGCACTCGTCTTATTCTTCGTCTTACTTGCCGTCACACCGTTTCTCGCTCAAGCAACGACGGGAACCGTCCAACTGACGAGTATTATGTACAGTGCCGGTGCCCTCGTCTTTGGTGGCGGACATGTCGTCTTGCCATTCCTTGAGCAGACACTCGTACCTGGATTGATGAACACGGATACGTTCCTTGCTGGTTATGCCGCTGCACAAGCGGTACCAGGACCACTCTTTACGTTCGCGACGTATCTCGGTACGATCGTTTCTGGTGTTTCTGGAGGAATTCTTGCGACGCTCGCGATCTTCCTACCAGGATTCCTACTCGTCATCGGTGTTTTACCGTACTGGGATCGTATTCGGAAGAATCAATCGGTCGGTCGGATCTTGATTGGCGTCAATGCTGCCGTCGTTGGTATCTTGCTTGCCGCTCTTTATGATCCAATCTTTACGTCAAGCATCAAGAGTGGTCTTGATTTCTTGATTGCCTTCGGTTTGTTCTGTTTACTTCGTTTTTATAAACAGTCGCCGTTACGAATCGTGTTGATTGGAGCCGTTCTCGGATTCCTATTCTTTTAAACCGCACAAAGAAGCAGCAGACAGGCGTCTGCTGCTTCTTTGTTTTCGCTTAATGAAGCTTTAAATTCGAGTCAAAAAGACAAGTTCGATATCGTGGCGCCACTCACGTTGGACTTCCGTAAAGCCAAAACGAGCGTAGAGCGTAAGGGCAGGAAGATTACGCGCACCAGTCATGACATGCTTCACGTGATCATGCTGAAGCAGGTGGTGCAGTAAGGATTGGGCGATGCCTTGGCGAAAATATTCCGGATTCACAACGAGGCGCGTGATCGTCCCATCAACATATGTGATCGCACCGACTACGTTATCATGCAAAAGATAAACGAACCCGTTCGGTTGCTCCGCTTCGATGTCATCGATCGTTTCCGCTAAAGGTGGAAAGTCTACTGTTTCCAGTAGACGCGCTTCGACTCGATAAGCAAGACGTTGAAGTTCTAGCAAAGCTGCATGATCAGTTGATCGTAGTCGTCGTATCATCCGTCGCCTCTTCTGATGTCGTCATGTCAGTAGCATCATCAGCAGGTAAATTGAGCTGTTCTTTTAATGTTGTTTTAGCTTCGGCAAGTGAAAGTGGATCGATTTGATAGTAATAGACGCCATTGATTTTCGTATCTGATCCCGTTAAATCAATACGATTAATGGATCCGAGTGATTTGACGAACGGTTGTAGCTGGAAGGCTTCCGTTAGTGACATATTCGTTTTGAAGTTATCGCCTGTAGCATCCATCAAGTCATTGAGTTTCGTGATCGAACCGAAGGAAGTCGACTGTTCGATAATCGCTTGTACGATTTGTTGCTGGCGTTTTGTACGTCCGATATCACCCTCAGGGTCTTCATAACGCATTCTGGCGTAGGCCAACGCTTCTTCCCCATTGAGTGTCTGCTGACCAGGTTCGAGTTTGATACTGTTTCGTTTATCGGAAGAGTCGAGTGTGTCGATCGGTAGTTTGACGTCGACATCAATACCGCCAAGCGCATCGACGATAGCAACGACACCATTAAAGTTGATGGAGGCGTAATAGTCTACAGGAATATCAAACAACGTTTCGACTGTCTCAATCGTTGAATCAATTCCTCCATAAGCATACGAATGGTTGATTTTATCTTCATATCCGACAGAAGGGATTTGTACGAGAGAATCTCGAGGGATGCTGACCATGTCTACGGTTTGATCTGTTTTATTGAATGTGGCGATGATCATCGTATCAGCGCGAGAAGATGTGTCTCCGGGACGTTCATCCGTTCCGACAAGCAAGACGGAGAAATGGTCCTTCGTCAAGTCGACTGCCGCTTCACGTTTTTCTGACTTGTCTCCACGTGCTAAGTCGACTTTTGTCTCATTAGCCGTTTGAAGAGTCTTGTTGGCGACGTAAGCGAATGCTGCACCGCCAGTTACTAAAATGATCAAAAATAAAAAAACAAGACGCTTGAACCAAGAACGCTTCTTTTTTTTCTTTGACCGTGATCGTATCGGTTCATCCATTTCAAGTACTCCTTACTTAACAGAATTATTAAAAAACTTTCGGAATCTTTACAATCAGTATAGCAGGTCAGGAAAGAATGTCACGTTCGAGGTAGCGAAAAGCACCTTCTTGGAAGTGGGCTTGCGCATTCGTCAGATCTGTCATCCATTCAATAAAGGTAGGAACATCTGCCGTTTTGACTAAGACATCGACTTGAACTTGATCCAAATAATGAATCTGATCAATTGGATGAATGCTTGATCGAAGTTCATTCTCAATTTTTCCAAGCCACGTATAGTCAATGTGCACTTCTACCACTTGATGCTGAATCCGTTCAACGACGCCGATTGCATTCAATGCTTCCGAGACGCTTGAGCCATAGGCACGAATTAATCCACCGCCACCAAGCTTAATGCCGCCAAAATAACGTGTGACCACAACAACGGTATCGCGTAAATCTCTTTTTTTCAGTACTTCAAGCATCGGGACGCCTGCTGTTCCGCTAGGTTCACCATCATCACTCGCTTTTTGGATTTGATTTTGTTCCCCGATGACATACGCAGAACAGTTATGATTTGCATCATGATGCTTCTTTTTAATCTGCGCAATGAAGTCTTGTGCCTCTGTTTCGGAAGAAATGCGAGAAATATATGTAATGAATCGAGACTTTTGAATAATGATTTCGTGGAAACCGTTTTCTTTTACTGTATAATAATGAGATAATGTCATACTATTAATGTCCTCCTCGTTGACTAGTTCTTTCTAGCATAACGACGTTCAGAGAGAGAGACAACCATTTGAGTGGTAAGGACCGGAGGGAGTCACGATGACGCATGAAATGAAGGAGCGACTGTCGTTGAATGATATCGTACAAAACATCATTGGTGTCGTAGAGGAAAGTCGCGAAGAAATCGTTCGGATCACGGAGGATTCGAGAGAGCAATATGCTGAAATCCAGCAAGAATTGCGCGACTTGAAAGTTCGTGTCCATGATTATATAAAAGAAGCAGAGCGACTAGAACGTCATATTAAGGATGCCAAGACACGACTAGTCATCGTCAGCAAAAATTTCGAAAACTATTCGGAGCAAGATGTTCGGAAAGCCTATGAAACAGCGAACTCACTACAACTGGAGTCGTTTATCAATCAACGGGATGAGATGAATTGCCGGAAGCGGCGTGATGAGTTGGAACGTCGTCTCATTCAGTTAGACGAAACAATCGAACGAGCGGATATGCTGATTGGACGTGTATCCGTTGTCTTGAATTTTTTGACGGACGATATGCAAGTCATGAATGAGAAGTACGAAAAAGCGATGCAAAAACAGGAAATGGGCTTAAAAGTTTTTCAATCTGCTGAAAACGAACGACGGCGGTTATCTCGCGAAATGCATGATGGTCCAGCGCAGACATTGGCGCACGTATTGATACGTGCGGATCTGATTGAAAAAATTCATCAACACAATGGAGCAGAAGCTGCTTTTGAGGAAATTCATCGTCTTCGTGTCTTGATTCGAGACGGATTAGCGGACATTCGTCGCATTATTTATGATCTCCGTCCAATGACGTTGGACGATCTTGGTTTCGTCCCGACGCTTGAGCGGTATTTACGACATATGCAAGAAATTTCGAATATTGAGATTCAATTTAAATACCTAGGTGGTGGCGAACGGATCGACTCCACCTATGAGGTCGCGGTCTTCCGGATCGTTCAAGAAGCTGTCCAAAATGCCGTGAAGCATTCCAATGCAAAGGACATTCGTATTATCATAGAACAATATCAACATTCCATTCGCATTCACGTAAAGGATAACGGAGTCGGATTCGACTTCGACTCGATCGTCGACTCACATGACGAGTCGTTTGGATTGATCGGGATGCGTGAACGCATTGAATTGATCGATGGAGAATTCGAGGTCGAAACGTACCCTGGGGGCGGGACGGTCATCAAGGTAAAGATTCCGATCGAGGAATCCGAAGCGAGAGGGGAAACACTGTGAACAACGAGCAAGTGAAAGTAGTCATCATTGACGATCATCAGTTATTCCGTGAGGGAGTAAAACGAATTCTTGACTTCGAGGAAGAGTTCGTAGTCGTAGCGGAAGGAGAGAGCGGCGTAGATGTCATTCCTCTCGTCGAAGCACACCAACCAGACATCGTATTGATGGATATCAATATGCCACAAGTCAACGGTGTCGATGCAACGAAACGTTTAATGGAAGTACACCCGGAAGTTCGGGTCATCATCTTATCGATCCATGATGATGAGACATATGTCATGCACGCCTTAGGAGCGGGAGCCGTCGGATATTTATTGAAGGAGATGGCGACGGATGAACTCGTCAACGCGATTCGTTCCGTCTATCGTGAAGGTGGATATGTACACCCGAAAGTGACACCAAATCTACTTCAGGAATACAGACGTCTCATGAAGATGAAACAAACGATGGCGTCACAACCCGTTGAACGTCAGGTGGCTGAGGCACCACTACACGTATTGACACGGCGTGAATGTGAAGTTTTGCAGCTACTGGCAGATGGATTCTCGAACCGTGCGATTAGCGATACATTATATATCAGTGAAAAGACAGTTAAAAACCACGTATCTTCGATTCTTCGGAAAATGAACGTTCCAGACCGCACCGGTGCGGTCGTCGAAGCGATTCGCCGAGGATGGGTCGTCGTCGTATGAACGGATAGGAAGACGGGAGCAGGACTCCCATCTTCCTTTTTTTATCCACTCAGAAGTGCTACACTTATAAACGATTGTGACGTATGAAAGTATACGTCACGACGGAACTATAAAAGCGAGGAAATCACGGATGAGTCAGATTGTGATCGTAACGGATAGCACTGCCTATCTGCCAACAACGTATTGTGAAGAACATCAAGTGCACGTCGCACCGCTTAGCGTCATCTTTGAAGGGGAGGCTTATCGGGAAGGATTTGATATCTCGGTTGCTGATTTTTATGAACGGATTCGGACGGGTAGCCTTCCGACAACTTCACAGCCGAATATTGGAGATCTCGTTGCGACGTTTGAACAACTGCCAGAAGGAACGGATATCATTGGCATCACCCTTTCAAGCGGGATCAGTGGGACATATCAAGCGTTGCACACGATCAATATGATGATTGATCATGTGAACGTCCATCCTATCGACTCACGTATTTCCTGTATGCCGCAAGCGTTTCTCGTCCAAGAAGCGGTTCGTTTGCGAGATGCAGGAGCCACGGCGGAAACGATCGTCCATCATTTAGAGGAACTAAAAGAGCGCATTCGTGCGTATTTTGTCGTGGATGATCTCGAACACCTCCAACGCGGAGGTCGTCTCAGTGTCGCGCAAGCATTCGTCGGTTCGTTCTTAAAGATTAAACCCGTTCTTCATTTCGTTGACGGAAAAATCGTTCCGTTCGAAAAAATTCGAACGTTCAAGCGAGCCGTCAACCGAATCGAAGAGATGATGCACGAAGATATCGAGGGAGACGGAACCGGGTATACAATCGGCGTCATTCATGCAGAAGATTCTACGAAAGCAGAACAGGAAATAGCATCCTTACAGACGAAGTTTCCAAATGCTCAAATCGAGATGAGTGTATTTGGTCCAGTCATCGGTACACACCTCGGACCGGGCGCGATCGGTATCACATGGTACAAAAAATAAGATGAAAACACATTGACGGAGTCTATCGTCAATGTGTTTTTTCTTGTCCAGATATATGAGATAGAAAAACTATTTTTTGAGAAACCGCGTATTCCATCCATACATCTCTTATACAGCATACGTTGTCGATTTTCCCATTCGTCAGTCAAGATGAAGCAAATGGGAAACGAAGGAAGTGAAGCAATGGATATACGCGGGAGATGGATTTCAGCAAAACAGATGGAAACCCGATTGCCGACGCATCAACTCATTCCAGCCGTGACGTTTACGTGTCAGCGGTGTGGAGCCTTTCCGGTCAAAGGCCCTTGCACGTGCGGAAAACGTTGCTATTATTGTCGACGATGCATTGCTTATGGGAAGTTGCGCACATGTGATCAGCTCATTACGGATACCCGTCCGCTCGATCCGGTACATCCAGCACAGCATCAACCGATTCGTTTGACACCTGCTCAAACGACTGTCGCGACGGCTATCGAACAGAAGATTCTCCGTGGTGGGAGGTTGCTAGTTCACGCGGTTTGTGGAGCAGGGAAGACACCGATGTTCTTCCCCGGTATCGAAAGAGCATTGGCGAACGGAAAGCGTGTTCTTGTGACGGCGCCACGTGCGGATGTCGTCCGTGAATTGACGCATCATATCAAACAGGCATTTCCGACTGCTCACGTCGTATCTTTATATGGTGGATCAGCGGATCGTCTTCTCTTAGGTGAAATCACGGTCAGCACGACACATCAACTGATTCATTACCGGTCTTGTTTTGATGTCGTCTTATTAGATGAAGTCGATGCCTTTCCGTTTCATATGAACTGGACGCTACATCGATACGTCAAACGGGCGATGACGCAAAAAGCAGCGTTGATTTTATTAAGTGCGACGCCATCGATGTGGCATCGTCGCTATCCGACAGTACGATTAATGCGGCGTTATCATGGACATCCCTTACCGGTTCCCCGATTGAAGTCACCGTTTACGATGCAGTCGATCGTTGAGTGGTTGCATCAGTATGAACAGCAACCGCGTCTCGTGTTCGTCCCCCGAATCGCAGCGCTCGAAGCATGGCAAACACGATTGAAAGAAGTCGGTATTGATGTGACGACCGTCCACGCGGAAGATCCAGACCGCATTGAGAAAATCCAAGCATTTCGTACGACGAACGGTATTTTGCTCACGACGACGATTTTAGAGCGTGGCGTGACGATCTCTAACGTACAAGTGGCCGTCCTGGATGCTGATCAAGGGTTTAGTACGAAAGCCTTGATTCAAATCAGTGGTCGTGTCGGACGAGATGCGGCTTACCCGGACGGGGATATTTCATTTTTCGCCAATGATCGGTCGGATGCCCTATTTTATGCCATCCATCAGATTCAAAAAGCGAATCGATGGACGACTTCATGAAGTGTTTATGCTGTCAGCATGACTTTATACCTAACTGGGAACTGAGTAATATGTGGACTAGCCAAAACATTTGTAATCCCTGTAAAATGAAATTTGTAAAAAGTGGTGGATGTGTGGACTGTGGCAAACCAGGTATCGATCTCTGTCAGGACTGTCGACGATGGCAAAATCTCGGTTTACCACTTCATACCCGTACGATGTATCTTTACAATGAGGAAGCGAAGGCATTCATGCATCGTTATAAATTTTTAGGAGATACTGTCCTAATTCGGATGTTTACTGATGAGTTGAAGAAGGTAAAAATGAGAAGAGGATGGATCGTTCCGATTCCGCTTAGCCGTGACCGCTTGTCTGAGCGAAAATTCAATCAAGCAGAAGAAATCGCTAGACGAATGAATGGGAAGGTCACCTTAGCATTAAAGCGCGACGAAGGGACACCGCAGAGTAGGAAATCAAGAGAAGAACGTCTTAAACGATCGAATCCATTTCATGTCACGAAAGAAGTTGCAGGGAAAAATATCTTGCTGGTCGACGATGTCTACACAACAGGAATAACACTCCGGCAAGCGATGGTGCGTCTCAAGGAAGCGGGCGCAAGTGAAATTTCTGCAGTAACTTTATTTCGGAGTATTTAATATTTCGTCATTCCTGCCGATACTCTGAATGAGGTGAAGGAAATGGATGTAGTAAACTGCAAATCTTGTGGGAAAATTTTCATGAAACAATCTTCTGATCTTTGTCCGACGTGTATGCGTCAAGATCATCTGAATTTCGAAAAGGTACGCGAATTCTTGCGAGAGCGGCGGAAAGTCCGAACTTCACCGAATGATGTCGAGATACAAACAGGAGTCAAACGCGAGACCGTCTTTCGTTATATCAAGGAAGGGCGCTTGTTGATTTCTGAGATTTCTCAAATGGAAATCACGTGTGAGAGTTGCGGAAAACCCTCTCATGAAGGGACGATTTGTGCTGACTGTCGTGAAAAATTGCGACGTGACCTCGCCCAAGCGATGCAAGATTCTGTGGACCCTTCGAAACCGAGAACGTATCGAACTTAAATCAAGAATCTCGTAATCTAGAAAGCAGGTGTTCACATGCGAATTGATTCGACTAAATGGGTGAACATGCCCAAGACGTATGAAAGAAATCAACCCGTAGAAGGAACCGAAACAAAACGAATGAATCGAACAGACGAAGTGACGATTTCAAAAGAAGCACGCGTGCGCTTCGAAGGAACGACTTCATCGCGGGCAGATAAAATTGCCTCCCTTAAACAAGCCATTCAGGATGGAACCTATAAACCGGATGCGAATAAAATCGCGGAACGTTTCTTGAACTTGTAATAAGGTGAATGAAACTGACATTAGAAGCGACTCGGGGCACGGATGCGCGGGTCGCTTTTTATATGAAACGATAGCAAGGTAGTAAAGTAGTCGGACTCATGATAAAAGGAGCAAACACGATATGGAAATCATCCGACAGTTGACGGAGGCGCATGAAGCGTTACTAGCGCTCGCACTCTCGAAAAAAGAGGCATTGATTCAAAACGACATGAGTCGCCTTTCGAAAATCGTCAAGGAAGAACCCGTTTTGCTAAAACGCATCGCGACATTAGAGCAAGAACGCATCGAATACATGGGAACCGTGACGATGACGGAGTGGATCGCGTCACACCCTGAAGATGTCGAAACGCTTCGTGCTCTCTTAGCGACGATGGGGCAACTGCGAAAAGCGAATGCGCTGAACGCAGAGTTATTGGAACAATCGTTACATTACATCGAATGGCATTTGCAATTGCTCGTACCGGAAGCGGATGACTTTACATATGGTCAATCGACGTTTGACCGGACACACTTCAATCGAAATGCATAAGGAGGAAGTCGAATGGGTTCAACATTCATGGGGCTTGAAACGGGACGTCGTGCGCTGACGACGAGTCAATGGGCGTTACAAGCGACAGGAAATAACGTATCAAATGCCGGAACAGCAGGATTTTCAAGACAGCGTCTCGTCCAAGCGACAACGGAACAACTTTCGGTCTCCCTAGGCGGCGGAAAAAACGTTCAATTCGGAACCGGTGTCCGTGGAGAACTCGTCGAGCGATTACGTGACGTAATGGTCGATAAACAATATCGCGATGAATCGACGAAGTATGCGTACTATTCAACGAAAGCAGCAGCATTCGGGCGAATGGAAGATATCATCAACGAACCGTCTGAAACGGGGCTCGCGAAAACACTCGATAGTTTTTGGGCATCGTTACAAGGATTGTCAAAGAACCCGCAAGACTCGGGAGCGCGAAGCGTCGTTCGGCAGCAAGCGGATACCGTGTCAAAGACATTCAACTACTTAGCGACTTCTTTGACGAAGGTACAAGGGGACTTAAAGAATGAACTAGACGTCTCGACGAAAAAAGTAAATGATCTCCTTCAGAAAATCTATAACGTCAATACACAAATTCACGAAATTGAACCGATTGGCGTCTTGCCAAACGACTTATACGATGAACGTGATCGTTACTTCGATGAATTATCGACATATGTAGATTTCGAAAAGGAATCAATCGATGCATCGGACATCGTCTCAGGCAACATGGGGAATGCGGCGAAGATTGCGGAAGGTCGTGTAAACGTCAAGCTGATCATGCCTGGCGGGGTCACCTCTGAGGTCGTCAATATGAAGACGGATACAAAAGCACGTTCGATCGAATTCACGACGGATCCTACGACAAAAGCAATCACTGGATACAACACTACAACAGGACCAGTTTTATTCACAGCATCAAATAGCTTTTCAAACGGTAAACTTTGGGCTTTATTACAAATGCACGGTTACCAAAGAGATGGTGAAACGACACTGACAGGTGAATATCCTAAGATGCTCGATAATCTAGATAAGATGGCTGCTGCTTTTGCGAAGGAATTTAATGATGCTCATTCAAAAAACTTCATTAAATCCAAGGATGCTTCTGGAACTGTCAGCAATACGTATGGGACAAATGAATTTTTTGTTGCTTCAGATGGTGGAACGGTCAAGGCCGGAACGATTTCAGTCGGAGATACGATTTGGAAAGACCTTTCGAACATTATGAGTTCACGAGACGGAAATATCGGGGATGGTTCTGGGGCATTGATCTTAGCCAACATCAAAACAACATCATTGAGTGATTTAAGTGCTCCGATCGGTTCGTTCTATCAATCAATCATCGGTGACATGGGGGTAGCGACAAGCCAAACGATTGACCTAGGAAAAAATGCTAGTGTTTTGATGGAGAATGCCGATCAACGCCGAATGTCAGTCTCAGCAGTCTCACTCGACGAAGAGATGACGATGATGATTCAGTACCAGCATGCATATAACGCAGCGGCGCGAAACATCACGACGGTCGATGAAATGCTCGATAAAATCATTAACGGTATGGGATTAGTCGGTCGCTGATAAGGAAGGAATGAGGACATGCGGGTCACACAAACGATGCTGACGAAGACGAATATTGGTCATTTATCTTCGAGTTACCAAAAACTAAGTACGTTACAAGAACAACTAATTAGCGGTAAAAAAATTCAAAAGCCGTCTCAAGATCCAGTCGTTGCAATGCAGGGGATCCGGTACCGGACAGAAGTCCGGGAAGTCGATCAGTTCAAGAAAAATGTCGATGAAGCGACAGGCTGGATGGACCTAACCGATTCTGCTTTAGATGAAGTGACGTCTGCCATGCGCCGGATCAACGAATTGACGACACAAGCAGCAAACGATACGTATGATGGCACACAGCGGAAAGCCATCCAAAGCGAAGTTGGACAGTTGATTGAACACATCGGGACACTGGCGAATACGAAATATAACGAGAAGCAAATCTTTAACGGTACACAAACGGATCAACCGTTCATCAATATGGAAGAACTGAAAGCATTTTTAAAAGACACTGTAAATACCGCAGACGTTGATAAGATTTTTACAGAAACCCTCGGAACAAGTGACGGAAAGATCGAGTATGAAGTGTCTTCAGGAATCAAGGTACAAGTCAACGTCACACCTACAGATGGTGGTGACGGTGGTGTGTTTGGAAAAGATACGTTCACGACGCTAAAGAAGTTATTTAATGCACTCGGTGGTACAAAAGCAGATGGAAGTCCTGGCAGTAGCACGAATAACGGAACTGAATTATCCGGCATGTTGAAAGACTTAACAGCGATGTTGAACAAAACGGTCGAAGTACGTTCGGATTTAGGGGCACGCGTGAATCGACTAGAACTAAATGCGTCGCGCTTAGAAGATCAAGAAATCATCGCAAAAACGGTCATGTCTGATAACGAAGACATCGAAACCGAACAGGTCATTATGGAACTGAAGTCACATGAAACGTTGCACCGTGCTGCACTCAGTGCCGGAGCACGCATCATCCAACCATCGTTACTTGATTTTCTTCGATAAGGAGTGAACCGGGATGAATCTTCCTCACTTAGAGATGCGACAGACCTCTGCTAAAATCGGTATGCAGACGACACCACTTGAGATGCGGCAAACGCAACGTCCGGCTGATCTTTCGATTGAACAACCGCAAGGGGAGCTAACGATTGAAACTGTAGCGGCTCGTCTCGAAATCGATTCGTCGCAAGCTTGGATCGAGATGGGACGAATCCCAGCATTCGAATCCGTCAGACGGTATGCGGATCTTGGTCAACAAATGGTACGTGAAGGAACGGGACGCGTCGCGAGTGAAGGAGATCAATTGATGCGGATCGAGCAAAAAGGCGAGGTCATCGCGCGGATTGCGAAGATGAACGATACGCCTCCAGCAGAAGTGACGACGATGGGCTTCATTCCTCGGAGTTTGGACCGGGTTAAAATTAATTTCACACCGGCTGAAGTGAATGTTCGTTACACTGCTCGTAAGCCGGTCATCGATGTCACGACGCATCGTCCGGAACTAGAGGTCACAGAAGGGAAAACAGACATTTTCCTTCGGGAACGAAATCAGCTAGATATGTGGCCAGTGGGCGGCATATACGACGAGAAAGGATAATATTATGCAAATCGAAACAGATTTTTTTGGGGTGATTACGATCGAGCCAAGTGAGATCATTACCTTCGCTTCTGAATTACCGGGGTTTCCGGATGCCAAACAATTCGTCTTGTTGCCGTTCGGAGAAGGCGTACCGTTTTGGTCCTTCCAATCCATTGATCAGCCGGAATGCGCATTCATCGTCACGAATCCTTTTTGGATTGATCCAGATTATGTCTTTGAGTTAACGGATTCTGCAAAAGAACAGTTGAGTATCGAAGAAACAGCGCAAGTCGCTGTATACACGACGGTGACGTTACGTGAGCCTTTCCAGGAATCGACGACAAATTTACGTGCACCATTCGTTATGGAAACGAAACAGCGGCTCGCGAAACAAATCATCTTAGAAGATACATATCCGAATCGTCAAAAGATTGGAAGTCTGACAGAAGTAGGTGGACGCTGATGCTCGTATTAAAACGAAAGAACGGCGAAGCGATTCAAATCGGAGACGATATCGAACTGACGATTCTTGCAATTGAAGGAGATCAAGTTAAGCTCGGAATCCGTGCTCCGCGACAAGTCGACATCCATCGGAAGGAAGTCTATTTAGCCATCCAAGAAGAGAATACGGAAGCATCACGGAGTACAGGGTTGATCGGACAACTCTTGAAACAACAAGAAAAGTAAGGTCAAGTGAATGCCAGTGTATCCTCTCGTGATTCAGGCATTCTCTTGAAAAAAGAATACAAATCGACTCCCTGCACGTATCATACGAGTGCAGGGAGTCTTTCTTATCATGAAATAAATGCTCAAACGCGTTGAATCGTGTATAGTAAATGGAGAAGAAAAGAAACCTTTTGAATCAAAGAGGGAGTTGTCAGGAATGAATGAGACGAAGCAGCTGAAAAAAGACGCGAACCGTGTACTAAAAGCGACGAGTCGCACCTTCTATATCCCGATTAGTCGACTATCGCAAGACTTACAGGAAGCGGTCGGTGCTGCTTATCTATGCATGCGTGCCATCGATGAGATCGAAGACCATGAAGAACTAGCGACGGACATCAAGACGACGTTACTACGTGAGACGGCATTGATGATGCGTGGCACGTTCTCCGCTACGGCCTATCTCGAGTTGATCGCGCCTTACACGGCGCATCTGCCGGAAGTGACACTCCGTCTACCGGAGTGGATCGCCTATTGTCCGGCCGCAATTCGTCCGAAGGTCCTCGATTCGACGGCGGAGATGGCAGAAGGAATGGCGGTCTGGGCAGAGCGCGACTGGACAGTCAAAACAGAAGCGGATCTCGATGAGTACACGTATTATGTCGCTGGACTTGTCGGTGTGATGCTGTCAGACATTTGGTACTGGAAAGCAGGCATTGTCACGGATAAGCAACAAGCGATTGGATTTGGTCGTGGTTTACAAGCCGTCAACATTCTGCGTAACCAACAGGAGGATGCGGAGCGTGGTGTCGGTTACTTCCCACCTGGTTGGACGACGGATACGATGTTTGCTTATGCGCGTGAGAATCTTGCAGAAGCCGACGCCTACCTTGCGTCCATTCCGAAGGAGACGACGATTTATGAATTCTGTCACATTCCACTTGCACTCGCGCATGGAACGCTGGATGCCCTTGCAAGAGGGAAGGAGAAACTCAGTCGTCCGGAAGTCTTGAAGATCGTCGGAGCTGCTGTACTAAAACGATAAGCACAAACGAACAAGCCGCCCGTTTCCATAGAGGAAGCGGGCGGCTGTTTTTGTCTGTCATCGTAAGATATACATCGTCAATCCAATGAGTGCGGAACCGATCCAAATGAGAAGAACCGCTCGTCCGTAAGGGAACCGATACCCGGCGCGACGCGAAACGAGTAAACCGATCCCCATGACCGTCAGTGCGATGAAAAACGTCAAGAACACGGAGAGTTGCTGCATTCCGATTTCCTCCTATCAGTGCAAGTCAGCTAAATACGCGAGCACCTTCTCTTCATAAGCTTTTCGGTCGTGGGCATACGACTGGACATGACCGCCGTTCTCTGTCACATAAAGTTCCGATCGTGGCGCTGCCTTTTGAATCTTCATACTTTCCGTCACTGGAATCGCATCGTCATCTTTCCCGTGGATCAACAGGATCGGGTAATCAATCCGCCGGACGGATTCAACCGGTTTGACGCGTTCGGGATTGAGTCCTGTCAACGGAGGTGTGATTTCTAGAATGATCGGTGTAAACGGAAAATTCGGTAGCCCGCTCCAAACCGGAAGATTCGTGGCGAGATAGTTTTCTAAATCACTGAATGGACTATCGGCGATGACGCCGACGACATCGGCATTCGGAGCGGTGACGAGCGAAGTCGCCGCACCCATCGAGATACCATAGAGCACGACCGGCTTCGCCGAACGTGACTTCGCGTACCGCACAGCCGTCAACAAGTCGTCTTGCTCCTTGGCTCCGACGGTGACGCGTTTGCCGTCTGATTCACCGGAACCTCGGAAATCAAACGTCAACACATTGTAGCCGGCATCATGAAATTTCTTAAAGAGCGGTAGAACCGGAACATCTTCTTGCTCCCGATTCTTCCCGTATCCATGCGCAAAGACGATTGTTAACTTTGCATCCTCACTCGGCATCCACCAGCCGGATAAGCGGGTCCGATCTTTATAGGACCGGAATGTCACGTCCTCATAGTCCAGATTTTCTGCCTTCTTCGGATTTGTCGTCAATGCCTCGCGCTCCGGTTGTGTCAAGGATGAGCCGACGTAACCAGAAATACCGACGATGATGACGACGACTAAGGTGACGATGATGATGATGGTAGCGATGATTTTTTTACGATGTTTTTTCCACACCCGCGTTCCTTCCTTTCGTTCGGTTAATGGATATCTTTTTTCTTGAAGCGACCGCCATGGACATCATGGATGTTGCCGATCGCAATAAAGGCTTGTTCATCAAAGTCACGAACGATGTCCTTCAACTTTGATTCTTCCAAGCGACTGATGACACAAAAAATCACTTTTTTCCCATCACCCGTAAAGGCACCTTCTCCATTTAAGTATGTCATGCTTCGTCCGAGACGATCCATGATCGCAAGACCAATCTCTTCATAGTTCTCGGAAATGATCCAGACGCTTTTCGATTGATCGAGTCCATCGATGACGACGTCGATCGTCTTGAAAGCGACGAAATATGTAATCAAGGAATACATTGCTCGGTCCCATCCAAAGACAAAACCAGCGGCTCCTAAAATGAAGACGTTGAAGAACATGACGATCTCTCCGACTGAAAACGGTGTCGATCGGCTAAACGAGACAGCAAGAATCTCCGTTCCATCGAGTGATCCACTCGAACGGATGACGATGCCAACACCGATTCCGAGAATCAATCCACCAAAGACGGTTGCGAGTAAGTCGACGCTTGTCAACGGACCGATGTGTTCGAGGAGTTTCGTTGCGATCGCCATGATGAAGATCGCGTATAACGTCGATAGGGCGAACGTCTTCCCGATCTGTTTGTAGCCGAAGAAGATAAACGGGATATTCAGGAAGAATAACCAAAAGGCGAGGGTCGTGTCCGTGACTTTCGAGCCGATGATCGAGATCCCGACGATTCCGCCATCGATGATGTTATTCGGAACTAAGAATCCTTTCAGACCGATTGCAAAGATGATGGCACCGATCGTTAGCATGAGGAGACGTCGAAAGAGTTGACCTTTCGTCGAACGACGATGATGTTTTATCGGTAGTGGGGACTGCATGTCATTCCTCCCATCTAGAGTAAATTACTTTAAGATTACTATAACAAAAAAGCACGAAGACGTCTGTGAACGTCTTCGTGAGTGAGTCAAGGGGTGTAACGTAACGATTGGAAGAAGCGCATGATCTGTTCGGCTTCCGTTTCGTTCGTATATTCCCCCATATATTGTCCGTCTTGCTGACCGATGATCGTGACAGTACAGGTGACGAGTTGCAGCCCTTCGTTTAATCGAATCTCACACGTCGCTGCATGTGAAGGAAGGGGTGTCTCAGTCGAGAAATACAAGACCTTCGTACTCGTCTGATGTGCCTGTAAGTCAGAAAAAGCAAGCGTGAAGGACTCCGTATGATGCGTCAGCATCCGGATCTTTCCGGGAACGGAAAACCGTGGAACTGTATCACTCGACAGGGCACAAGCCTCGATTGGATAGAGGATTTCGCGGATTAAAAATCCTTCCATCACATCACTCGGAACCGGTCGACTGAAGAGATATCCTTGGATGCGTGGACATTCGAGCATCCGAAACGTATCGAGCTGCTGAATCGTCTCGATGCCTTCTGCTACGACATATAGGTTAAATTCGTTCGCCATGTACAAGATACTTTTAACGATCGCTTGCGCTTTCGCATCATCGTAAATGTGCGTCGCGAACTGACGATCGATTTTGATGACGTCGATCGGATAACGTTGCAAATAGACCATCGAAGAGTAACCTTTACCGAAATCATCTAAGGCGATCCGGACACCCAGGGCACTGACCGATTCAAGTGTCCGACTCGTCATCGGATCATCCATGATGAGGGCCGCTTCTGTGATCTCAAGTTCAAGCAGGGCCGGGTCGAGCGCATATCGTGTTAAGGTCTGTTCGATTTGATGCTCGAATCCTGGAATCAACAGCCGCTTTGGTGAGACATTGATCGAGATCGGGACGAGTGAGGCACCGGTCTTGGACCACTCGTTCATCTGACGGCAGGCTGCTTCGAGGGCCCAGTCCCCGATGTCGATATGCAGCGCACTTTCTTCTGAAAGCGGAATGAAGTCGTTCGGCGGGATTCGTCCCCATTCCGGATGTTGCCAGCGAATCAAGGCTTCCATTCCGACGATCTTCCCCGTCCAGCTATCGACCTTTGGTTGGTACTCGAGGAATAACTGATCACGTTCAATGGCATAATGCAAGTCTTGCTCCAAACGATAGCGCCGGTAATAGTCAATATCGAGATTCGAAGCATAGTGATGAAACGCACTGTGATCGTCGCGTCGTGAGCGGCGGAGTGCTGTGTAAGAATGCTTTAATAACTCAACGGCGTCCGTGCTGTCTTGAGGATAGCGACTGATACCGATCGAAACCCGGGCGAACAAAGCGTAGGGTTCAATTGAAATCGGGTGTGTCGAGATCGCAAGTAGTCTTTCCGCACACGGCGTGACATCTTGTTCATAGTCGGTCGAGACGAGCAGTGCATATTCATCCCCACCGAGGTGACCAAGAAAGACCTCGTCCGGTTTGACATCGTTTAAGCGGGCAGCTGTCGCTTGGAGCCACTGATCGCCGGAACCGTGACCGAACGCGTTATTGATCTCCGTAATACGGTTGAAAGAAACCGAGAGAACGAAAAAAGGAACAGTGCGTGCTTGCCACGATTCAATCGTCTCAATCAGTGCTTGGCGATTCGGAAGACCGGTCACGACGTCCCGGAGAGCGAGTTGCCGTAACTGTTCTTCGTACGCTTTTTGTAACGTGATATCATGCAAGATGCTGTTGGAATACGCAATCGATCCGTCAGAATGAAAGATTGGAATTTGTTGATCCTCGACCCATTTGATCCGCCCATCGGGAAAACGGAGGCGATACTGAAGTGTTCCGGCATGTCCTTGTAACAAGCGTTGCATGAACTTTCGCATCGCATCGTGATCTCGAGGATCGATTCGCGACAATAACCACGTATCATTTAAAATCAAATTTTTTGGTAACTCCTCGTAGATGTGCAAAAAACCTTGCGAATGAAATAAAATCCGTCCGGTCGTCAAATCAATTTGTGAGATCGCCGCGTTCACAGCCTCATAAATGTCACGGGCTTGTGCGCGTTCCATCTTCAATTGTTGACGGGCCGCATCGATTTCCGATAAGTCATACAAGACGATTGAAGCCTGATGCGCATGGCCTGCGCGACGTACTGCCTTCAAGCGCAACAATTGATACGAACCGTCTGACGTCAACAAGGACAGCTCTTGTTCGAACTGATCCTGCTTTCCTGCTGCCATGCGCTCGATTTCAAAGCGGAGCGGGTCAAAATCCCAAGGATGAATCCGTTCGAGTAACCGTTGTTGCTCGATTGATGACTGATCCTCCCTTAAACCGAGAAACTTCAGGAGCGAAGGCGAAGGCTCGATTTGATGCGACCGCAAGTCATAATAGAATAAGACTAACTCAGGCACTTGCTCGGTCAGCTCCAGTTGGGAGCGAATTTCCGAGACGTCTTCTTCGAGTTGTTTTTCGCGTGTCACATCACGCGCGACGCCATAGACACCGATGACATGTCCTTCCTGTTCAATCGGCATATTCGTGATCTTTAAGGTGACGAGATGTTGGTCTGCGTGCAATCCTCTTGCTGTATAATGAACCGTTTCCCCTTGTAACGCACGCTGGAAAAATTGCGAGACCGCCTCCATTTGATCCGGAGGATTAAACACGGAAAAGTGCTCGTATAAGGTATGTTCCGAGTATCCTAGGATTTCTGGAAGATGTTCATTGAAATAGATAATCGTACCAGCAGCATCAAAGACAAAAATCGCATCGGTTTGATGATGGAAAAAGGCTTCTGATTGTTCAAGACGAGATACTTCAAGCCCGCCGATATGAATCGGTGCCGTATCTGATCGTCGGATTGTTTTCATGGCCTCAAAAAACGCCATCTCTTCACCTCCATACGTAGTAACGCTTCAGTCTTACTATCGGATGAAGGGGAGAATCGTTGCAATGATTCCTTAAACAATAGACTATTATTTCAAAAAAACGAATGGAAAGTTAGAAAACGATGCAATTTTATTTCAAAATTAAGAGGTCAAGTACGACAAAAAACGAAGCTCAACGGTATGAGCTTCGTTTTATATGTTAAATCGCTAAATCGATCGAAGTGTCACTGGCGTTCGGATCCGCATCTGCTCCTTGATCCGGTGCGCCTGGCATGTCACCATCCGGACCATGTCCGTGTCCTGGACCATGACCATCGCGTGCTGGACCTTTTTTGAGGTCAGCGTAGCTTGAGACATCATCTGCGCGGGACTGGATGTGTTCCTTGATCTGTTTCGCTTGTTTTTCTGTCAGCTTGCCATCTTTGACTTGTTGATCAATCGCAGCAGTTTGTGCTGCCAGGACGGCTTTCTCGAAATCGGCGTAAGCAATCTTGTTTGCTTCCGCGAATTCAGGTAAGGGTTGATTCGCTTCCTTGAACTTCGCTTCATCGAGTCCAAGTGCTTTTAGAATCGCTGACGTCGAGTCGCCGAAGACACCACCTGGTCCATGGTCACCACGCTTGCCGTGTTCGCCGCGCTCCGGAAGATCGTCGTAGCTCTTCGCGTCCTTATATTCCTCAGTCAGACGAGACTTGATTTCCGTTGCTTGTTTTTTTGTCATCTTTCCGTCTTTGACGAGTTGATTGAGTTCGCTCGTTTGCGCTGCAAGCAATGCTTTTTTATAGTCGGCGAACTTGATCGACTGTGCCTTCGCATAAGCAGCAAGCGATTGATTCGCTGCGTCGAACTTCGACTGGCTCAGTCCAAGTGCCTTCAGGACGTCAGCGATCAATGATTCATTGAAGAAACCTGGTCCACCGTGGCGACCCATCGGCATTTTGTCTTTGAGTTCAGCGTAGCTCTTGACGCCGCTGAACCGTTCCGTTTGGCGCTTCAACATGTCGTCTGCTTGTGTTTGCGTTAAGTCGCCTGATTTAACGAGACTTGCGAGCTGCTCCTTCGCTGCCGCGAGTTCCGCCTTCTTGTAATTAGCGAACGAGATCCCGTTTGCTTTCGCGAGATCGGCGATCGATTGTCCTTTCTCGCGGGCAGCGTCTGCCTCAGCTTGTGTCAGGTTCAATTTTTTCAAGAGTAACGTCATGTCGTGCTTTTTCATACCTTCGAAGTGGTGCCCGTGCTTCGCTTGTTTTGTCGTGCTCGAGTCGTCGTTCGTCGCAGCATATGCTGACGCGCCTCCGACTGTTAATGCGCTAATTGTCAATGCAGTGATCCATTGTTTTTTGAATGTCATGGGATGATCACTCCTTTCACCTTTTATGGTAGAGGGTCACGAAAGAGAAGTTGTGAGGAAGTTGCAAAGAAACTGCGAAGAAAGGCAAATGCGGGCAAAAAGGCGCTACACTAAGAGTGGAGGGATGATGATGAACGTACTATTGATTGAAGATGAACAAAAATTAGCACAAGTGACGGCACGTTTCCTCCGTCACCATGCGTATGAGGTGACGATTGCCGGTTCATTAGCGGAGGCGAAACAGTGCCTGACGACAGCGTTTGATGCCGTCTTGATCGACGTCCGCTTACCAGACGGTGACGGTTGGTCACTCGTACCAAGTATCAAATCACAGGTTCAGCCGCCGGTCGTCTTCATGATGACGTCGCGCGGCGAGGCGGATGATCGCGTTTTCGGACTCGAACTCGGTGCCGATGATTATCTCGTCAAACCAGTCGTCCTGAAGGAGTTAACGATTCGGCTTGAACGGGCATTAAAAGTCCGTCCGGTTGCTCGCCATGCGTTCGGTGACTTGACGATCGATGAAAAAGGACGCCAAGTCAAAACAGGTGAGCAGGCGGTCAATCTCGCGAAGATGGAGTTCGAGCTGCTGCTCTATTTCATTGAACACCTTGGGGAGGCACTCAGTCGGGATCAGATTCTCGACGACGTCTGGGGCTATGCGTTCGGTGGCGATACCCGGACCGTTGATACACACGTCAAACAATTACGGGATAAGTTGCCGGTCATTAAACAACAACTGAAGACGGTGCATCGGGTCGGCTATCGATTGGAGGCGATTGAATGAAGCGACGTCCTTTGATGCGTAAGTTCTTATACGCTGTCGTTGGTCCCTTGCTCGTGATGGGCGTCCTTAGTTTCGTCTTGACGGCGTTTCTCGTCAATCGGTTCGCAGAGGGTGAACGGTACGATCAACTCGCCCGGGAAGCGAACATCATCAAACAAGCGCTTGAAGCCGACACGCCGATTCCGCGTGATATTCAAGGGTTTTTGACGACCGACGGGTTGACGCAACGGATCGGGGCGCGCGGACCAGCCGGACGGTTACCACTTCTCGACGATTTAAAGAAAGAAGACGTCATCGAAGTACAAGACGAACGGTTGCTGACGTATCAGCTGACCGTTGACGGAACGCGCATCACGACGGTTCGACAAGCACCGCTTGCAAGTAGCGCCCTCGACGGTGTCTATATCGCGATTGGACTCGCGTTACTCGTGACGTTGCTGCTCGCATCACTGCTTGCTTATTACATGGGACGGCACCTGACGCGACCGATCGTGACGCTTCGGTCTGTTGCTCAAAAGATTGGTGCCGGCGAGACAGATGTCGTCTTACCGGCGCGACCGAAGGATGAAGTCGGAGAGTTGATTGACGCTGTCGACGAGATGCAGACACAACTGAAACAAAAGGATCATCTACAGAAGACGTTCATTGCTGGCATCACCCACGACTTGCGGACGCCGCTCGCGATCATTCGAAACGAGACGGAGGCACTTGCGGCAGGTGTCATTCCCGTCACCGAACTGCCCGACGTGACGACGAGCATCATCGAGGAGACGGATCGACTCGGTCATCTGATTGATGAGACGTTGCTTTATTCGAAGCTTGCTGGTGGACGGATGCCGCTTGAAAAGACGGATGTGGCACTCGATGAACTCGTGCTTGCGACAGTCGAACGCCTGCGTGGAACGTTCACGCAGGCAGGACTGACGCTGGCGACAGAGCTGCAACCGGTTAGGCAGTCCCTTGATCCACGCATGTTTGAACGTGTCCTGATCAACTTCTTGATGAACGCCCATTTTGCTTCACCCGTCGGCGGGACGGTTACCGTTCGCTTAACGCATGACGAATTGACGGTCGAGGATGAAGGAGCGGGAGTCCGAGCAGAAGACCGGGCGACGATTTGGGACGTCTACGTCAAACAAGAAGGCAGTGCCGGTCATGGACTTGGTCTTGCGATCAGTCGGATGATCCTTGATAGTCATCAATTTGATTATGGTGTTGGAGACCGAAGTGGTGGGGGAGCGGTCTTCTACGTTCGGTTTTGATTGGACCAATTCGTTACACAAAAAGAGAGGTCAGTTCTCGGAAAGCTTTCCGGAACTGACCTCTCTTGAATTTCAACGATTATTCGCCTTCGTTCGCATGAACGAGACTTGGTTTGACGAGCGTATAGAACTCATCGCTCATCCCGACACGACTGCCCATCTGGCAAGCGAGTTCGAGTGTTTCTTTATAGAAGTTCGCGACGAGATCGTGGTTTTTGATATGCTCGTCTTGCATCGCCTTTTTGACCCCAAGGACAACTTTATCGATTTGCTCATCGGCATCATTACGGACCGGGACGACGTTTTCCGGAAGATCGACTTCCTTATCGTGTCCGTTGAAGCGGAACGAGGCACCGAATCCGAGGTGTTCGAGGAAGAAGTGTGGTAACAGTTTACTCGCGAAGAACTGATGCCATTCCGTCTCTTTCATCGCTTCCATATCACGCTTGAACGACGTCGTTGCGAGTGCATAGCGATCGTGTGTATCCTTCATGAACTTCTCGAGGATCGGAACCTGCATTGCAAACGCATTCTTGAGCAAGTTATCGAGCTGTTCTTGCGTTAATTGTTCTTGTTCAGTCATCGCTTTAACCCCATTTCGTTTCGTTATCCCTATCGTAAGAAATTTAGACAATTCCGTCAAATCTTTTTCGAGAATAGAGTTTACCTATTTCACAAAAGGGAATCCATTACTATCAATCATTTTAGGGGGAGTCAGCATGAAACGAATCGCAATGATAGGGGTCTTACTCGGAGCATGTCTGACTCCGGTGACGGGATTTGCCGCAAGTAACGTGACGTATAGTAAAGGAGTCGTTGCGAACGAATCGTTTGGCTATACCGTCAAGACGACGGACGCGTTGAAAAAGGCGATCCAGCAAGACAAAGTCGAGCTCGTCAAGAACAAGACGGTCAAGTCAAAATACGGTGTCATCACGCGGAGCGGTACGTTCGCGTTGTACTATAAAGTTAAAGGAGCGGATCAGCTGCTCGTTAACTTGAACTACGAGCCGAAAAAGCTCTCAAAAAAACAGTTCGACCGTGAAATCGGATATGGTACATATCTCGGGACGAAAGGGAGTAAAACGTACTACTACGTCTTACCGACGGAAGCCGTTAAAGGCGCTGTCGGCAAGAAAGCGATCGAGAACTTGATCGTCAAGGACGTCCCGCAGATGATGAAGACATTTAAACTGCAATGAGCACTAGCTTTTGCTAGTGCTTCTTTTGTTCGTTCGGTATAGTTGAAAATGAGGTGAATGAATATGGAATGGAACGTCACAGACGTCAAACAAACAACAGATGTATTACAACTCGAAAAATGTGTCAACGATCACGATGGTATTGAATTAAAGGTCGCAGCCGATTGGGTTGGCGAGAACGATTTCGCAATCTATGATGGCGAGCAATTGATTGGATATTTACAAGCGTTCGCGTACTTACCGACGGAATGGGAACTAAACGTCTTCGTCGATCCGGATTATCGGAAACAAGGTGTCTTCACGGCACTTGTCGAAGCGGCACGTGCGCGGGCAACGAAAGCAGGCGTCGAAGCATTTACGTTCGTCATTGACGACGCAAGTGAGTCAGGTCAAGCTGTCCTCGAAGGGTTAGGTGCTGAGTACCGGATGACAGAGTACAACATGGTTTTAAAAAAGGCACAGTTGTTCTTAAAAGCCGATCCGGATTTCGAATTACGTGAAGCGACAGCAGACGATCGTCCGTTCATCGTTGAGACGCTCGGTAAATCGTTCGGGAACACGGACGAAGAAGCAGAGTCGATCTATCAAGCAATCGAATCTGACGACCGGATTACGTTCATCGGTGTCGCGAGCGGCAAACCGGTCGGCGTCATCCGTGCCTATCTTGCTTCCGATACACAAGCGAGCATCCATGCGTTCGCGGTTCGTCCAGAAGCGCAAGGTAATGGTTATGGTAAAAAGATGCTGAAGCTGATGGTTCAGGCGTTGTTCCGAACAGGTCGGACACAACTCGAACTCGACGTTGAAACAGATAACGATCGCGCACTCGATCTTTACAAAGAGGCAGGATTCGTTGTGCATCGTGGCTATCAGTTCCACGTGTTGGCGGTTTAATTGAAATGAGCATCACGAATTTTCGGCTCGAAGAAGTCGAGTGGACGTGTGATGCCTCATCGAAGAACGGTCTCCGGATCGTTCTTTTTTATAGATATCATTACAGAAACTAAACAAAAACGTTGGAACCTTTTCTGCAATCCGTCGTATACTAGACATATGGAAAAAAAGAGGAGGCGACGTCATGGAGAGTCGACAGGATTCATTGCGGACGTTGAAGTGGGTATCAGGTGGAATGGAAGCGGTACTTGGGATTCCGCTCTTAGGTGGTTCAATCGTCTTTTTCTCAGGTTATAATGCCCTGTGGTTGATGCTCGCGTTTCACATCGTCGTCGTCGTATTGACGGCACGTGCCGGGAATGTCTCAAAAGGGAACATCGTCGGGATCGTCGCATCAACGGTCGGTGTCATTCCGGTCGTCGGGATGCTCTTACACATGGCAGCAGCGATCACAATCTTACTTGACGCAGCGTTCAGCAACCGAATCGTTACACGAACACATGTTAAACATGTCGAACCGATTCGACCACGTCCGGTCCGTCGGGAACAAGAAAAACAAGAAGACCATCCGTTCTGAGTTTTTTTCGTTGACAGCGAAAAACAAGCCGTGTAAAGTAAACAACAAGTTAAGCCATATCAATTACATCGACGACGCGGAGTAAGTATCGTCAACACTGCCGACCAAGCGAGTCAGGAATGGTGAGAGCCTGACACGGTAAGCTGAACGAGAATGGACCGCTGAGAGCCTGTTGAACCTTCGAGTAGACAGGACGGTTGCCCCCGTTACCGGGCTAGCTGGTTGTTGGACCAGCGACAAGTGGAGGCGATTCTTCGTCTCAATCAGAGGTGGCACCGCGCGGATACAGGCGTCCTCTATGCAATAGCTGTTAGCTATGCGTAGAGGGCGCCTTTTGTTGTACGTCAAGGTATGCCGAATCATCCAACGCTCATCATATTTCTCAGGAGGCACGAAACATGAAAAAGACATTGATCGCAGCGGCGAGTACGGCAGTCCTACTAGCAGGATGTGCAACGACAGAACCAGCAGAAGAGAAAAAAGCAGATAAGAAGGTCCTGCATACGATGGAGAGCTATGATCTCCTGTCGGTTGATCCGGCAGATGCTATCACGTCAAACATCTTCAACCAAATCTACGAAGGACTCTATCGCTTCGACGCGAACAACGAACTTGTTCCGGCGGCAGCGAAATCACATAGTGTGTCTGAAGACGGAAAAGTCTATACGTTCAAGCTCGACCCGAATGCGAAATGGTCTGACGGAAAGCCTGTCACAGCAGAGAACTTCCGTTATGCGTTCGAGCGCGTCATCAAAACGAACTCACCGTTCGCTTACTTGCTCGAGCCAGTCGAAAAAACGACAGCGGTCGACGATGAGACGCTCCGAATCGAATTGAAACGTCCGACACCATACTTCCTCAGCATGACGACGTTCGGTACCTATATGCCAGTCCGGGAAGATATCGTCAAATCAGAAGGCGATCAGTTCGGAACGGATCCGAAGACGAACGTTTACAACGGACCGTTCACGTTCAAGAAATATCAAGCCGAGCAAGGTTATACGCTCGCGAAGAATGCTGAGTACGCAGACCGGAAGAACGTTAAAATCGACGAAGTCGATGTTAAAATCATCAAGGACCCGATGCTCGCAATCAATTTGTTCGAGTCAGGCGAACTCGATGTCGCGCCACTCAATTCGGAGAACGTCGTGACGTACAAGAATCAAAAAGAGTACAACACGTTCAGCGATTCGCGGATGTTCTTCATCCGGATAAACGAAAAAACAGATGCCTTGAAAGATAAAGAAACACGTCAAGCAATCGACGCGGCGTACGATAAGAAGGCGTTGACGGAGACGTTACTCGGAAACGGATCACTGCCAGCGGACTACATCGTGCCACAAGAACTCGATCCGAAGTATGACAATGCGCGCCAAATCGAATCGTCGTATGATGCAGCAGCAGCGAACAAAGTGCTAGCGAAGCAAAATCTTGAGTTGACGATGTTGATCGAAGATGACGACGTCTCGAAAAAAATCGGTGAGTACATCCAAGGGGCGTTGAAGAAACAGAACGTCGACGTTAAACTGTTGTCACTGCCGAAAAAAGAACGTCTTGCTCGTGAAGGACGCGGGGATTACGATCTATCACTCGCGAGCTGGGCACCAGACTATCAAGATGCAACGACATACCTGAACTTGTTCACGACGGGTAACCCGTTCAACATGATGGACTACTCGAACAAACAGTATGACCGTCTCTTGAAACAGGCTGAAAGTGAGCTCGATCAAGACAAACGCCTTGCCTTACTCAGTAAAGCAGAAAGCGTATTGCTTGATGATCAAGCGATCTCACCGGTCTACCAACGGAAGAATGCCTTCTTGCAAAACACAGAAGTGAAGAATCTCGCGCGACACAATGTCGGAACGGATATTTCCTATAAATACGTCGAAATCAACCGTAACTGACACCCGTATCCTCTTTTCCTGATGAAACAAGGAAAAGAGGATTTTTTGTATGGGAGAGATTTGGTAATTTTATTCTGAAATCAGGTCAATTTGCTAAAACCGCTTTCATCACTAGCCGATAGAGAGAACGGTGAAAAGAAGAAACAAGAAGGGAAGTCGCAGTTATGAAAAGATTTCGAAGAAACTTGAAGTTACGATTGTTCTTTTGGGTATTGGTGATCTCAGCCGTCACAAGTGGTATCTCAGCACAACTCGTCTTATATCTACACCGTGGGCTCGACGTAGCAGATACGAATGCAATCTGGGTTGGGGCGGGTATCGGTCTTCTCCTCTCCTTGATCGGAACGACGTTGACACAACTCATTCTCCGTCAACCGATCAAAGCGATTGAAAAGGCGACCGAGACAGCACGCGAAGTCGCAAACGGCAACTTCGATGTTGATTTTGAAGAAGCAAAACGTGGAGATGAAGTCGATCAGCTCATGCATGAGCTCGAAGTAATGGTCTTACATATCCGCAAACAAGCAACGCAAATGGGGAGCTCAAGCGATAAATTGACGGCGTCAGCGCAAGAAATCGCAGCAGCTGTTCAAGAAGGTAACGCGTCTGGTGAAAGCATTCGGTCAGCGATGGCAGAACTATCCGCCAAAATGAACGAAAACGTCGATCAAGCCTATCTTTCGATGGACGCACTCGGTGCGGTCAAGCGGACGATGGATGAAGTCGCAGCAGAAATGAACGAAGCGTTGAAATCAGCAACGGTCATGCAGACGGAAGCGCAGAACGGGAAGACACTCGCGACAGATTCGGTTGAAGCGATGCATATGATTTCGAAGAAGATGGAGCAGTCAGCGACACTCAATGGTCGATTGACGGACATGACAGGTGAAATCTCACGCATCACGGACGTCATCAGTGATATTTCTGCTCAGACGAACTTACTCAGCTTGAATGCTTCGATCGAAGCGGCACGAGCGGGTGAAGCAGGTCGTGGATTTGCTGTCGTTGCAGCGGAAGTTAAGAAACTAGCAGAACAAACTGCAACATCAGCAAAAGAGATCACGGATTTAATTTCAGGCGTTAAACGTCTCGTTAATGATACAGCGAATGCGATGACGGATGTCCAAAATGAAGTCGCGACAGGCGTCGGTCTTGTCGAGCAAGCCGGATCGTCATTTGAAGAGATTCATCATTCGACGGAGCATGTCTACTCACGCGTAAAATCGGTCGACCAACTCGTTGTTAAGTCCGATCAAGAGATTGATCAAGTCGGTTTGACGACAGCGAATATCCTCGCAATGGTCGAGGAAGCATCAAAACATGCGGAGCAAGTCTTACAAGCATCAAGCCATCAGGCAGCTTCACTCGGTGAAGTCAATGGAGCGATGGAAGAATTGGTTGCGGTAGCCGAGCAATTACAGGAAGAGACAGGCGCGACGCGTCTTTGATTGGTGAGGAATCGTGCATCCTAAAACAGGATGCACGATTTTTTTTTTGGATTTTTTTGAAAAAAGCATTAAACATTTCGGAGGGACGACGATATATAGGGTGGAAGCAGTCATCGACTAATTCTACTGTGTCACCCTTGGGCCGGCCAGGGGGCACATCTCGGAGAAGATGGATCTTCAAAGAGACAAAAAACTTATCCTATGGAGGGAAATTACAATGATTATCAATCACAACATTACAGCACTTAACACGCACAACAAGCTATCTGCAGCATCAGGTGCACAAAGTAAGTCTATGGAAAAATTAGCTTCAGGTCTTCGTATCAACCGTGCTGGCGATGATGCTGCTGGTCTTGCAATCTCTGAAAAAATGCGCGCTCAGGTTCGTGGTTTAGATATGGCTTCTAAGAACTCGCAAGATGCGATTTCAATGATTCAAACAGCTGAAGGTGCTCTAAACGAAACACATGATATTTTACAACGTGTTCGTGAATTAGCTGTTCAATCTGCCAACGATACTAATAATAACAACGACCGTTCGGAGATTCAAAAAGAAGTAGGTCAATTATTGACTGAAGTAGACCGTATCGGTAACAATACAGAGTTCAACACTAAAAAACTTTTAAATGGTGGTCTTGGTGGAACAGTAAACCAAGCTCCAGCAAGTACAACAGTACTTGCTGTAGGTGGAGTTGCTTCTGCTAGTACTACCGGTTCTAAAGCTGGTACTTATACAATCACTGCAGCAGCTGGGAAATTGACAATGAGTGACGGTGGTACAAAAACACAAACGATTAGCAACGTAGCTGGCGCACAAACTTTAAATTTCTCGGATTTCGGAATCGAAATCAAAACAAATTCTAACTATGCTGCAGATGCTGCAATTGGTGCTGTTGTGGTTACTGCTGGATCAGCTAATTTCCAAATTGGAGCTAACGAAGGACAAAATATCAACTTAAGTATTTCAGATATGCGTTCAGCGGCACTGGGTATTAGCACTGTAGACGTTTCTACTAAAGCTGGAGCAGATGCTGCGATTACTACTGTACAAACTGCTATTGATACAGTTTCTTCTGAGCGTTCTAAATTAGGAGCTTATCAAAACCGTCTTGATCACACAATCAACAACTTGAAAACATCTTCTGAAAACCTAACAGCGGCTGAATCACGCGTTCGTGACGTTGATATGGCGAAAGAAATGATGTCTCAAACGAAGAACTCAATTCTTGCACAAGCTGCACAAGCAATGTTGGCTCAATCGAATCAAACACCCCAGGGCGTTCTCCAACTCCTTCGATGATTGATTCTACCGGGCGTCTAATCGGGTAACGGATTAGATCATGACTGGGTGAATTGCTGGAACTCCTGAGAGCCTTGATGTACGACAACGTGGCTGGAAACGGCGAGCGTGACCGTTCTGAAAAACATTAAGGATTGGACAATCAGCAGCCAAGCACCTGTAGGGAAACCTTGGTGAAGGTTCAACGACTAGGATAGACGACCTAATGGACTTGTCCGATGGTTATGAAATCCGTACTCCGTAAACGGCGGGGGAAGTGCCCAGCTCCTTGAACTTCAAGGATGAAGATATAGTCTTATCATTAGCGAAAGCTAATGCGCGTAGCAAGCGAACCAACAGCCGCAAGGCGTTCTCCAATTACTCCGTTAATCGTAATTGGTCATATCGTTTACTTCAGGTCACGGACTCGTTCCGTGGCCTTTTTTATTGTAGATAGCTTTGCATAAATCGACCAAACGGAGCGAGTTAATCGTTTTGCTATGTCCGGGATTGATAAGCCAGCTGCTTCAAGTGCTATCAACTGCTCGACTTCTGATGGACTGAAGTAACGATTCGTTTTGGTACTAATGATTTCATGATTCGGATGCTCTTGTTGGATAATCTTAAGACGACTTGTCCAGTCTAATTTATATGAAAAAGCGATTAAGTCATCGGAATAAGGAGTCAAACGACTGAGAAATTGCATCGTGTCTTCAAAACGAGTCGTTCGTAAATAATAGCCCGATCCGTTGGGGATATTTGCTACTTGAAAGCGTAACGTAAAATGATGATTTAACCAGTCGCAAAACAATGATAAGGATGATTTTGAAAAGGATTGAAGATAAAGCGCAATGGTAGGCGTTACGATCAGTTGTTGTTTCGAATTATATCGTTTCGATACGATCAATGATCCATCATCGAGATAAAGCGTCAATAAAAAGAACGGATGTCGGCAACGAGGAAGTAGAGAAAGGGGAATATCCTTTTGATTAGAAGGATAGAAGTACGGATACAATTCCGTAAATAAAGGGAGTGAACGAGAGACTAAGTTATTTTGCCTGATATAGAATAAATCCGGTAAGTGTTTTTGTTTCCATTCTCGATAAAATCGTTGCTTCTCCCCGAAATGTTCACGATAACTATTATTTTTCCGGCGTGAGCCGGGATAGCACTTGGTAATCTCACCATCACCCAAAATACTAGCCAATAGAATCGCTTGCTGTGTTGGAGTCAATTCATCGATCAGCATTAAAACTCCTCCTTTTGAAGAACATATGTTCCAAATACCCCGATTTGATGATCTTTAAAATAAAACTTATAAAACAGGAAGAATAGCCGATATACTACATAGAGAATAGACAAGGAGTGACAGACAATGAATTCCATCAATACGGAAATCCGGCTTCACCTGCCTTCGAACGTTTTACCCTATGAAGCGACGAAAAATGTCTTCGTCGAAGCGAACCAAGCAGAGTTGGAGGAAGATGGTGTCATTGTCTTACCGACTCCTCAACACGTCCAAAAACTCGAAGTGGCGATTGAACAAGCGAATGTAAAGCTTGAATTGCAACGAACGGGATTGAAGTTCGTCAAACATGAAAAATTAAACGAGTATTATATTCAGGTCGTTGACACGAACGATAATGTCGTACAAGAGATTCCAAGTAAAAAGGAACTCGATTTCTTTGCAGCGTTTCTTGAATTCAACCAATTAATTGATAAGCGGATTTAATAGAAGAAAGGACTGATTAGATGGCAGGAATCCGACTCAGCGGACTAGCGAGCGGCATTGACACTGAAACGATGATTAAACAATTGATGCAGGCGGAGCGTGCTCCCGTCGATCGCTTATCACAAAAGAAACAGACGATGACATGGCAACGCGATGCGTATCGTGAAATGAACCGAGGGTTGCTCGATTTACGTTCTGCTGCGAGTGATATGTTATTATCGAAGAATTATCTATCGAAAACGGTCACGAGTTCGAATCCGTCTGTAGTGACTGTAACGGCAAGTGCTGGAGCGCCAGCTGGTAGCGTAACAATCGACTCAGTCGATAAATTGGCTTCAGCCTCTTCTTTGACGATTAGTCAAGGAACAGCAAAATTGACAAGTAAGACTCAACTGAAAGATAGCCAGCTAGTGGGAATTGATAGTACAACAAAAAAAATAAATCTTGAATTGCAAACTTATGCAGCTGATGGTTCGGGTACTCCGAATAAAGTAACACTGCAACTAGATGAGACAGCGACAATCGACGATCTAGTTACTCAAATTAATAGTTCGAAAGAGTTAGGTCTTAGCGCTGTTTTCAACGAATTAACAGGGAAGCTAGTTTTATCACGACAAGCTACTGGAAAGTTGAGTGAAGGTGAAGGAATTGTTTGGATTGATAAGAACGCATCTGCGCTAACTACTCCACCAACGAGAGTAGTGAAAGATGGGAATAATGCTTCTTACACCATGGGTGGGACCCAACTTGAGCAGACCTCCAATACATTCGTGCAGAATGGTTTAACGGTTACGTTGAACGATGTCACAGACAAGCAAGTGACATTAACAACAAACCTAGATACGCAAGCGAATTTTGATTCGATCAAGAAATTCGTCGATAAGTATAATGACATGGTTGATAAGATGAATAAGAAGGTTCGGGAAGAGAAGTACCGAGATTATCAACCATTGACTGATGCTCAGCGAAAAGAATTAAGCGAAGATGAAGTGAAGAAGTGGGAAGAAAAGGCGATGAGTGGTGTCTTGAAGAACGACTCCTACTTACGTGATGGTATGAATGACTTCCGCAGTACGTTATCAGCGAAGATTGATACCGGCTACACGATTCCGTCCGCTTCAGGTCCTGTGGCGTTAAGTTCGCTGTCGCAAATCGGAATTACGTCGACGAGTGATTTCCGAGATGGCGGGAAAATCAAACTCGACGAAGCGAAACTAAAAGAGATGCTCGAAAAACATCCGGATGGTGTCTATCGTCTCTTTACGGCAGATGCACCTGCTAAAATCAAGCAAGCCGATGGAACCGAAATCGATAATCCGAATGGATTAAGTGGATTCGCTCGCCAAATTCAAACCTTTACGACAAATCTACGTGATAAGATTTCTAACGTCGCCGGGCGTGATGGATCCGTTGCGACGACCTACCGACTCGGTAAGTCGCTCGCGGATATCGATAAAAGCATGCTGACTTGGGAAGATAAGCTCAAACGTAAAGAAGACAGTTACTATCGTCGATTCGCGGCGATGGAACAAGCGATGAACCAAGCAAACAGTCAGTCGGCTACACTTGCAGGCTATCTCGGTCAAGGATAATAATGAAGGAGGTAACGTAATGAATCCTTATGCTACGTATCAGACAAATTCAGTCACAACAGCATTACCACAAGACTTAACGCTTATGTTGTATGAAGGATTAATCAAATTCGCGATGCTCGCGAAACGATCGATTGAGCAAGGGTTGATCGAACAAAAAAATACGAACATCCAAAAAGCACAAGCAATCATCAGTGAACTTCAATTGACACTCAATCAGTCGATTGCATTATCCAAAGACTTGAACGCGCTCTATGATTATATGCAAGGACGTTTGATGGATGCGAACGTCAAGAATGATGTCGCTGCGATTGAGGAAGTGATCGGTTTTGCGGAAGAGTTCCGTGAGACGTGGAAAGAAGCGATGAAGCTCGCGAAGCAACGATGAGTCCGCTTGATCCGCTTCGCCTCAAGACGAAACGGCTGATGGAGTTACTAGATCAGACGCCGAGCGACGAGACGTATGATGATTGGATTGAAAAAATTCAACATCTGCTGAATGAACGGGAAGCGTTCATTGCCGCACACTCCAATTTACTAGCCGGTGCAAATCAAGCGATCATTCAAGAGCTGGTGGCGGACAGTCGACAAATCGACTTGAAATTATCAGCGGAAACGGCTAAATTAGGGGTACAAATTAGTCAGTTGCGTCAGACACAGTCGAGTCGTAAGTCATACGTCGATCCGTATGAGGATGTCGACAATAGCTTTTCCCCGTATTTTGATTCGCGTCAGTAATGTTTTTGCGTGAGGGAGGAATCTTTCGTGAAGAAACAAGAGCAGGGTAAACGCCGTGTCCCACAAACCTATTTTCAATCGGACGGTTCGTACGATCAGTTCATTGAACCGGATGTCGAGACGGAGTCGTGGGAAGCGCTCGAGCGTCCAATCTCGGAACAACCGGATGCGTATGAGGAAGAGAAGTATCGCCGTGAATCATGACACGATAAAAAGAACGGAATCCGCGGATTCCGTTCTTTTTATTTGA